>NZ_BBOC01000049.1:0-41338 GCF_001485335.1 Type-D symbiont of Plautia stali
CATCGGCACCGGTCCGTTAAGGCAGACGAGTGAAGTGAAGGCACCGCGAAGCGGCGAGAGGACCGCCAGCACCGGTGCGGCCCCGGACGGCGTTATCGTCAGTCGCTTAACTGACGAACATTACGCATTAATGTCGACCACTAACATTCGGCCCTCAATCATCGAGACTCCTCCACCGCTTCCACCGCTAACTCATCCCCTCGCTCTGAAGGCAGTACCACGTTCAGTACAATCGCCAGAATGCCACCGGTGGTCACCGCATGGCCAAACAGATTACTCACCAACAGCGGGAACTGTTTCAGTACATCGGGTACCGCTTCTACGCCTAAACCAATGCCAAAGGAGACCGCAACGATCAGCATTTCACGCCGCTCCAGCGGGGATTGCGTCATCACACGGATACCTGCGGCAACGACACTGCCAAACATCACCAGTGTGGCTCCGCCCAAGACCGGCGGCGGTATCTGTTGCAACAGATTGCCAATCACCGGGAATACGCCGAGCAGGAGCAGCATCACGCCAATCACCATCCCCACATAGCGGCTGGCGACGCCGGTCATCTGAATCACACCATTATTCTGCGCAAAGGTGGTGTTGGGGAAAGCAGAGAATATGGATGCCAGCAAGCAGCTCACTCCGTCGGCCAGGATGCCGCCCTGCAAACGCCGCTGGAAACTTTCTCCTTCAATCGGCTGCTGTGAGATCAGACAGTTCGCGGTCAAATCCCCTACCGCCTCAATCACACAGATCACTGAAACCAGCGCAATCGGCACAAAGATCGTCCAGTCAAAGCTGAAGCCAAAGTGGAAGAAGGATGGCAATACCAGCCAGTGATCCCCAGACATCGGTTTGATCGGCATATGCCCGGTCAACGCAGCGGCCAGGCAGCCCACGGCAATTCCTGCTACTACCGCCACTAGACGTGTCCAGCGATTGCGCGAACGGTTGAGTACAATAATCACCAGCAGCGTCAGTGCACCCAACGCCAGATTACCCGGCGCGCCGAAGTCGGTGGCGCTGTGCCCGCCAGCCCAATCGGTGATACTCACCTTAATCAGGCTGATACCGATCAAGGTAATCACGGTTCCGGTCACAACCGGAGTCAGTACTTTTCTCAATGTGGTCGCACAGCGGCTGATCAACATCGGGATAAACGCGGCGACGAAGTTGCACCCCATGATCATTGCCATAATATCCTCCGGCGATCCACCGCGCGCCTTCACCATCAAGCCACCGGATAAAATCACGCCGAGAAACGCAAAACTGGTGCCTTGCAGGCAAATCATCCCGGCGCCAATGCCCATAAAGCGGCGCGCCTGCAGAAAGGTGCCTAATCCTGAAACCAGTAAGGACATGCTGATCAAATAAGGAATGTAGCTTTGCAACCCGAGCACGGAGCCGATAATCAGTGGGGGCGTAATAATTCCTACCACGCTGGCCAACACGTGCTGCAGTGCCGCAAAGAAAGCGGGGGCAAGACCAATACGGGCGTCTAACCCATACAACAAACCTTTTTGAGAATGCGACATAAGGGTGCTCCGGCAGAATATTCATCAGCATTGCTGATGCATGAATCACGCCATCGCCACCTGACAGGCAGAAAATTTTTCTAACGATTTGAATAAAAACAGATTAAATCAATGATGAAGCTAAGCTGAACCAGAAACCTTAGATTCAACTTAGCGCCATTTGCATCACTTAGTTTCACGTCTCAGCCGTCATTGCACTACCAAGGTGCGATTGTGCAGGCTGTAAAAGTGAAATATCCAGGTACCCAGACAACTCACGTTGTTCGGCACGCGGTAAGTAAGGAAGTTCACCCAAAAGGGGCGCGCCAAGTTTTTCGCGCAGAACGTCAATGATTTCAGCGTAATGGGCAAGGCCTGGGTTAATACGGTTCGCCACCCATCCGATTAACGGCAAACCATCGCGCGCAATGGTTTCTGCGGTCAGTAAAGCATGGCTAATACAGCCCTCTTTAATCCCCACCACTAACACCACGGGTAACTGTTCCTGCTGCACCCAATTTGACAGCGGTTGCAAATCATTCATCAGGCTCCGCCAGCCGCCCGTTCCCTCAACCACCACTCTCGCTGCACGCTGTTGTAATTCCGCCAGACTACGGCTCAACAGCGCATAATCAATGCGTTGTGCCGGGCTGGTGCTGATTTCGTCTTCTGCCAGAGTAATGGGATTCACCGCACTGTAGGGGAGTTCAAGGCCTGACGCTTGCTGCAGCAGCAGTGCATCTTTATTACGCAACCCGTCAGGGGTGTGCTGCGCGCTCTTAGCGACAGGTTTGTAACCTGCCGCGCAAAGTTCCGCTTTGGCAAAACACTGTAACAGCGCGCGTGACACGACGGTTTTACCCACCGCCGTGTCGGTACCGGTGACAAAGATGGTGCTCATCTTTTTCCTCCTTCATTGAAGCGATGTGTAACTTGCGAAGGAGGCAGTGTAAGGAATTGCGGTGAGCGGCAGATTGCGTTAGCGCAAACTAAAGGCGAGCTGAGGTTAACCTTGCAACAGTTTCACCAATAAATGACCGCTGTAGAGCGAATCCTTGATAAGTGCAGCCGCGCCATGCGTGCCGGGATCAGTGAAACTGGTGGGCGCAAGCTGGATATCCTGGCTGTATGCGGGCAACGCCTGCTGGCGGATAGTGCTGCTCACCGCGGGAAACAGCACATCGGCAGCCTGATTCAGCGGAGAACCAATAAGGATTTGTTGTGGATTGAAGATATTAACCATCATCGCCAACATGCGTCCGATGTGATGCCCCACACCGGCGATGACATCCCGTGCCAGCCGATCGCCCTGCTGCGCGGCCTCGCATAAGGAGGCGATGGTCAGGGGGGTGTTGTGCAACACCGTATCCGGCTGCGTGGCCATGCGCTGCGCCGCCAGCTGCAGTAAGCTGCCCGTGCTGGCAACCGTTTCCAGACAGCCGTGATTGCCGCAATAGCATTGCTGGCCGTAAGGGTCGATCTGCGTATGACCGATTTCGACCAGCGCTTTCCCGCGCTTATGCAGTAGCTGACCACCACTGATCACGCCAGCACCGACCGTTTCATCAATCACAATCTGAATCACATCCTGTGCCCCACGCGAGGCACCAAACAGCGCCTCCGCTAACGTCCAGGCTGAAATATCGTGCTGCACAAACACTGGTAAGCCCGTCAGCGTGGCGAGTGTCTCTCCGAGTGGCATCTCCTGCACATCATATCCCGGCATGCGATGTACCACGCCGGTGGCCGCGTTAATTAAACCCGGCAAGGTGATGGCAATGGCGGTTAAACGCTCAAGTTTGTGCTGGTGGCGAACGAAAAAATCATTCACCTGATTCTGCAAGGTTTGCAATAGAGGTTGCCCGGCGTGATTGGGCAGCGGTAAACGATCTTCCTGCAACGCCCGACTACTGAGGTCGCGAAGTGTCAATGTGATATGTCCCGGCTGAATGCGCACCGCAAGGTAGTGCCAGGCAAAGGTATCAAGAATTAGGCCGATTGCCGGGCGTCCACGACTGCCGGGTTCCTGAAATTCGGTTTCCTGTACCAGATGCGCATCGAGCATTTCACGCACGATTTTGGTGATACTGGCGGGTGCCAGCTGGGCACGTTTAGAAAGCTCAATACGAGAAATCGGGCCGTAATGGTCAATCAGTCGGTAAACCACACCTGCGTTGGTCTGTTTAATTTGATCAATGTGGCCAGGCTGACTGTCCAGATTCACGCCCTGCTCCCGGATATTTTCGCGCTTCTAAATAAACAGCAGCTATGGTGATGCAGATTGGCAGGCAGCGTCAAATATTTGATTAGAAATGTGATTTATAGCACATAAAGACTGGGCCATTATTCACCAGACGGTTCAAATTTCCGCGTTGTGCAGCATTAGCGCCATCATATTACGCATCTGAGCGCTGGGTTCACGCGTGGCTGACCAGACCAACCAAACCTCTGAAATCGCATCGGCCTCCTGCAACGGAATCCAAACCACATCGGCGAGACGCGCACGACGAAACGAAGCGGGCAAGATCGATACCCCTAAACCCGTCGCCACCAGGCCGAGGATCGTCATCGCTTCCCCCACTTCCTGCGTAATAAAGGGTTTTATTTGGTAACGATGAAGCAGTGCCAGGGTTTCGCCATACAGTGCGGTACCGCCCTGTGGATCAAAAAAGACAAAGGGTTCAGTGGCCAGCGCCTGAATCGAGATCGATTCGGCATCGGCAAGTGGATGGGCCCAGTGCACCAGCGCGCAAAGCGGTTCGCGTAGCAGTACCCGATGTTGCAGATCATTCGGCAGTGGCGTATTGCGCATCACGCCAAGATCAAGCCGCCCCTCATGCAGCGGCGCTAACTGCTGTCGCGTATTGTTTTCTTGCATCTGGATGTGCACTTCCGGCCAGCGCTGGCGAAACTGATAAAGCGCATCTGAAACCAGACCGGTAAAAGGTGCAGATGAGGTAAAGCCAATCCTTAACTCTCCCTCTTGCCCACTGTGGATACGCGCCGCACGACTCGCCGCTTGCTCAATCTGTAATAGTATCGCACGGGCGTCCTGCAAGAAGAGTTCCCCAGCAGGGGTAAGCTGCACGCTTCGATTGGTGCGGGTAAAAAGTTGCGCATCCATTTCCCGCTCCAGCTGCTGTATCTGCTGGCTGAGCGGCGGTTGAGAGATATTTAATCGCTGAGCGGCGCGTCCAAAATGCAGCTCTTCTGCTACGGCAATGAAATACCGCAGATGTCGCAGCTCGACATTCATATTTACAACGTCTCATTTGAGATTATTAATATATTGTACAACCTATTCCGGCTTTTCTACAGTAATCAGACTGTTTCTAAACCGAGGATTTTCCGTGAGTCGCTCTCCCCAGGCAGTGACACTCGATGAAGACGAGCTGTCCGTTAAGCCTGTTTCCGCCACACCCCCTTCAGAATGGATAGAACGCGGATCGCCGCAGTTTATGCGCGTCACGCTGGCCCTGTTTTCTGCCGGACTGGCCACCTTTGCGTTGCTGTACTGTGTCCAGCCAATTCTTCCAGTATTGTCGCAACAGTTTGGCGTGTCTCCTGCTGAAAGTAGTATCTCGTTATCCCTGTCCACCGGATTAATGGCTCTGGGTTTGCTGTTCACCGGCCCTATTTCTGATGCCGTTGGCCGAAAATCCGTGATGGTGACGGCATTAATGCTGGCAGCCATCTGCACGTTGATCTCCGCCACCATGACCAGCTGGCAAGGGATTCTGCTGATGCGTGCGCTGATTGGCTTGTCACTGAGCGGAGTCGCGGCGGTCGGTATGACCTATCTGAGTGAAGAGATCCATCCACGAGTCATCGCCTTCTCCATGGGGCTGTATATTAGTGGTAACTCGATTGGTGGGATGAGCGGACGCCTGTTGACCGGTGTGCTGACTGATTTCTTTTCATGGCGTGTTGCCGTTGGCGTGATTGGATGTTTCTCACTGGCCGGCGCACTGATGTTCTGGAAGATCTTGCCTGCATCACGTCATTTCCGCCCCGCGTCACTGCGACCGCGTAGTTTGCTGATCAATTTTCGTCTGCACTGGCGAGATAAAGGGCTGCCCTTCCTGTTTGCCGAAGGTTTTTTGTTGATGGGCGCATTTGTCACGCTCTTTAACTACATTGGCTATCGGTTGTTGAGTGCGCCCTGGTCACTCAGTCAGGCGGTAGTCGGTCTGTTGTCAGTGGTCTATCTGACCGGCTCATGGAGTTCACCTAAAGCCGGTGCTATGACCAGCCGTTTTGGCCGCGGTCCGGTGATGATTGGCGCAACCGCCATTATGCTGGCAGGGCTGTTGCTTACCGCATTCAACTCACTCTGGGTCATTTTACCCGGCATGATGCTGTTCACCGCTGGGTTCTTTGCCGCGCACTCTGTCGCCAGTGGCTGGATTGGCCCGCGCGCGCGCCGCGCGAAAGGCCAGGCCTCTTCACTCTACTTGTTCAGTTATTACGTGGGTTCCAGCGTGGCAGGAACTTTAGGCGGCGTGTTCTGGCACAATTATGGCTGGATGGGTGTGACCGCCTTTATCAGCGTGCTACTGCTCCTGGCGCTCTTCGTCGGCTGGCGCTTACAGTGCCGTAAACTTTAATACCCTTCATCCTTTATTCGGGGCCGCAGGGCCCCGTTTCTCACCGCAGCCCATAAAAACCGGCGATCAAACAGTCCCACATAAAACAAAGCGTCTATTCATCGCTATAATTCATTTTATTCCAACAATAGTTAGACTTTTTTTTTTCACAGCAATGAGGACGTTCGATGGAGCTTTACTATTACGTCGATAAGCACGCAGGCTATAACGACAATCATGTGGTGCACGCAACGGGATGCCCCTTCCTGCCATCCGATGGCGCACGGCGTTTTCTCGGCACTTTCTACACCGCGACCGCCGCGATCCAGCAAGCAAGAAAGTTTTACGCCAGCGCGATGGGGTGTGAACACTGCTGCCCGGTGGAGGTAAAAAAAAACCTGACCACTCAACATAGCGTGGCGCTAAAACATATGGTGAGACTCTGATAATAGTGGTTTGACAATGGCATAGCGCTTATAGGGTTTTGTTAAGCACGGCTGTCACATCGTTCTAATACAGAAACAGTCGGCTTAATTTTCCGTGGCTCTTATATACCCAAAATAATTCGAATTGCAGTATGGCGGCAAGTGGGTGAATCCCCAAGAGCTTACATCAGTAAGTGACTGGGGTGAGCACGCGCAGTCAACGCAGCTGCGGTTTGAAGTATGACGGGTAGAGCGCTATGCGTTGCCATCGGTTGCAATTGAGTGGTAACCGCAAGAATTGATAATAACCTCAGGCTATTAACTCCGGCTTTAGAGATAAAAAATATTCAGTAATAAAAACCCTGCCAACGGTTTTCATCCGCTCATTAATGCTCCACAATAGCGTCAGTTTGTGACTTAGGTCACTTAATCGGGTGCGTTTCACCCCCTCACTCGCTGTTGACCGATTTGAACTCCATGCAATCAACTACCGTCTCACGTAAAACAGCCTGGCTACGTGTCGTGCTGCTGGCTATTGCCGCTTTTGTGTTTAACACCACTGAATTTGTCCCGGTTGGCCTGCTGTCGGATATCGCCGCCAGTTACGCCATGAAGACCGCCGACGTTGGTATCATGCTGACGATTTACGCTTGGGTCGTTGCGCTACTCTCCCTGCCGTTGATGCTGTTAACGCGCAACATTGAGCGTCGTTTGCTACTGGCGGTACTGTTTATTCTGTTCATCGCCAGCCATGTCCTCTCTTCCGTGGCCTGGGACTTCACTTCACTGGTGATTTCACGCATCGGTATCGCCCTGGCGCATGCGGTGTTTTGGTCGATTACCGCTTCATTGGCGATTCGCGTCGCCCCAGCCGGTAAGAAAACGCAAGCCTTGAGCATGCTGGCAACGGGTACCGCGCTGGCGATGGTGCTGGGTGTGCCGATTGGTCGTATCGTTGGGCAATATCTGGGCTGGCGCACCACCTTCGGCATGATTGGTTTGTCAGCGCTGGTACTGTTGATCCTGCTGGTGCGCATTCTGCCACGCCTGCCGAGTGAGCATACGGGTTCCCTGAGTAGTGTGCCGATGCTGTTCCGTCGCCCGGCGCTGGTGGCCATGTACCTGCTCGTGACCTTGGTGGTCACGGCGCACTACACCGCTTACAGTTACATCGAGCCATTTATGCAGGTGGTTGCCAATGCCGATGAGAACTTCACCACCCTGCTGTTACTGCTGTTTGGTACGGCAGGCATTATCGGCAGTGTGTTATTCAGCACCCTGGGTAATAAATTCCCCTCTGGATTATTACTGGCTGCCATCGCCATTATCACATTGAGCATGGGTTTACTGGTGTTCGCCGCCGTTCGCCCAGCCGCTATTACCCTGGTCTGTATTTTCTGGGGTATGGCGATGATGATGATTGGTCTGGCGATGCAAGTGCGCGTGCTGTCGCTGGCCCCTGATGCAACGGATGTGGCGATGTCACTGTTCTCTGGCATTTATAACATTGGGATTGGCGCGGGTGCCCTGCTGGGTAATCAGGTCAGCCTGCATATGAAGATGTCGGACGTGGGTAATGTGGGCGGGGTCATTGGCCTGGTGGCTTTAATCTGGTGTATCACCATTTTCCGTCGTTATCCGCAGTTGCGTTCAAACGGTTAAAACTGCAAAAAACCAGGGGCACACACTGTGCGCCCCTGCGCCTTTCACTGCGCATCGGTTAATTAGTTATAAATGACTGCTGTGCCATTTAGCTTGTTGTTGCCAGAGGTCGAAGTGATGCGGAACGACTTTGCTCCGGCAGCATTCGCCTTCTCCGATAGCTGATTCTCAAGTGAAGTCAGATTGGTGCTACCCGACGCGCTAATCACGCCAACTTGTTGCTGATTTAAAGGTGCTTCGTTCACTAACTCAGCAGCCATGCTACCAAACGCGATTGAAGACAGGGCTACAGCGGCTAATGTCATTTTGATGCTTTTCATGATCGTCTCTCTTATGCAGATGAAATGGGTGGGTTGAATTTACTTAACAACCGTTAAGTAAATGCTAACGCCGGAGCGGCACTGGCGTCAATCATTTTATTAACGACCATTATTTTAATGGAAAGTGGCGTGATTATGGGCTTCGCAGCCCTTTTTCACTTATCCGTATGAGGGGTGGCAAACCGAAAAAGCACAAACGGGCAAAGTCCAGTAATGCAAAAAACCGCAGCGCTTGTTTGTTAGTTAAGCGACGGGTGATAACGCCGTCTGGAACCGCACCGGCCGGCTCATTAGCTTCAGTGCGACTTGTCAAAAAGGGCACATTGTCTGATGCTATGACGCCTCTGCTGCCCCCTCTGGGTTATCCGCAGCGCTGAGACTTTTACGTTGGGCCAGGAGCCCCACGCGGGGAGGCGTGGGGCAGTTCGCGGCCGACCATGAATGGTCATCCGCGAACGGTCCGTCCGGCACGACGTGGAAGTCGAAGGTACCGCTTTAGCGGCGCGAGGACGGCCCAGTGGGGGCAGTAGTGGCGGCAGAGCCCGCACAGAAAAGACAGGCCACTTATCAATAAGCAGCCCGAGTTCTGAACTGACAAGCACTACGACGCTTGCATATTTATTTAATGATCGGTAATTTATTTGTATGTTCAAAACGCATTGAGGTGCGCTATGACGGAAGTTATCGACACGGTTAACCGCAAAACGCGTGGCCGCCCAAAAGTGTTTGACCGCAACGATGCATTAGACAAAGCATTGATGTTGTTCTGGGCGCATGGCTATGAAGGCACATCGCTGTCTGATTTGGTCAATGCAACCGGTGCAAAAGCGCCAACGCTGTATGCAGAATTTGAAAATAAAGAGGGTCTGTTTCGCGCCGCGATGCAGCACTATATCGAAACCTTTAGCGCCCAGCGTAACGCGGTGCTTAACGATGACACTCTCGATGTGAAAACGGCTATTGAAGCCTATTTCCGCGCCACTGCGGCCTGTTTTACCGAGTGTGATAAACCGGCTGGATGCTTCTTTATTTGTACATCCAGCGCCCTCTCATCAGGTTCGGAAGAGATCGCCCATATGCTGGCGCAGCAGCATCACGCTCAGGAACGCGCTTTGCAGCAGTTCCTGGATAGCCGACAGCAGCGTGGTGAGTTGCCGCAATGCGCTGACAGCGCAACCCTGGCGCGTTTTTTAGCCTGCCTGTTGCAAGGCATGTCCGTGCGCGCACGCGAAGGTGCAGCACGCGATGATTTAGACAAAATTGTAGATACGCAGATGGCGATTTGGCCCGCGTTGGCGGGATACTGTGAGCTAACCGCGAAGTAACCGGTTGGGCGCACCGCACCAGGGTGCGCCCTTCAACTCCGATGCTAAGGCATAAAAAACATCGGTTTTAATGCAGCACTGACCGGGCTGTTATCCGCGTTTGACGGCATCAAATCTTTCATCGAGGCCCACCAGCGCTGGCATATTTCGGTATTCGCCACCGCTTCCCAGCGCGCTTCTGATTCAATCTCCACGCTGGCGAACAACAGGTCACGCTCGGCATCCAGCCAAATCGCATAGTTGTGCGCACCGTGGGCCTTCAACGTTGCTTCCAACTCCGGCCAGATGGGCGAATGTCGGCGCAAGTACTCATCGTGACAGTGCGAATGCACCTGCATCACAAAGGCTTTACGCAACATCGCTGCGCTCCGCCTGCAGTGCCGCTGGCCAGGGTTTGACATTAAAGCGTTCACCCAAGGCGACCAACTGTTCCGTGGTGATACTCTGGCGAATGCCGCCCATCGACAAGGCTTTCACCACCACTTCAGAGGACTTCTCTGCGGTATCGATCAGGCCAAAAGTTTCATCCAGATTCGGGCCTGCACCAAAGATACCGTGGAACGGCCACATCACCAGACTGTGTGATGCCATGGCATCCGCAGTAGCCTGGCCGATCTGATCGGTACCCGGCACCATCCACGGCAGGATGCCAACGCCATCCGGGAACACCACCAGACACTCGGTGCTGCCTTCCCACAGCAAACGGGTGAAGCGTGCAGAATCAAGGTTCACCACATAACTCAACGCCATAAAATTCGTGGCATGGCAGTGCATAATGACGCGGTCAGCGCCGTTGGAGACCTGCTTGCGCACGCTGTGCGACTGGAAATGAGCCGCCAGCTCTGACGTTGGCAAGCCACCGTGACTCAAACCCCAGTGAATTTTGTAGGACAGCCCTTTGTCGTCAACCTGAAGTAACGCCAGGCAGTCGGCGGGATCAAGCTGCACATTGCGGAAAAATTTGCCCGAGCCGGTCACCAGGAACCAGTCATTCGCCAGTGCCGGTGCGGGTTTGGTTAACTCGATGCAGCGCGGTTCGGCATAAAAATCAGCTGACCAGGCCAGCGCCTCTTCCGGCAGCAAGCGCAAACTGACATTGCCCCCGTTGCGCTCGTCCCAGCCTTTTAACCACATATCACTGGTCGCCTTGACCATATCCTGCACAAATGAAGAAGCGAGAATCGTGTTTTGCATGGGTTATCCCTTAACGTAGACGCAGTGTTTGTTGTTCATAATGACGGACTTCGCTGAGCCAACTGGCATCAGCAGGGACATCGTGACGCAAGCACCAGGCTTCCCAGACAGCCTGCCATGGCAATGACTTTTGCTCCTCCAGCAGCGCCAGACGTGCGGTGTAATCCCCCTCCTGCTCCAGTTTGCGCAGTTGGTCACTCGGCTCCAACAGCGCACGCAGTAACGCCTTTTTGGCATTGCGGGTACCAATCACCCACGCCGCGATGCGGTTGATAGAAGCATCAAAGAAGTCGAGGCCGATATGCACTTTGTTGAACAGCTTGTTACGCGCAATTTCAGTGGCAATGGCCTGGGTTTCATCATCCAGCAGCACCACATGGTCGCTGTCCCAACGCACCGGACGGCTGACGTGCAATAACAGGCGCGGGACATACAGCATCGCGGTGGAGATTTTGTCGGAGATCACTTCAGTGGGATGGAAATGCCCGGCATCAAGCGTCAGCGCGGTCTGGCGGCTGGCAGCGTAGCCAAGGCAAAACTCATTGGATCCCACGGTGTAACTCTCGGCACCAATCCCGAATAACTTACTTTCGACGGCGTCGATATGATGACTGGCATCGAGTTTTTCGCTGATCACTTCATCCAGCGCGCTGGCTAAACGTTCACGCGGCGCCAGGCGATCAATGGTGAGATCTTTCATACCGTCCGGAACCCAGATGTTCATCACTGAGGGCGTGCCCAGTTGTTCACCAAAATGTGCCGAGATGCGGCGACTGGCCTTGCAGTGATCAATCCAGAACTGGCGGATGCCTTTGTCAGCGTGTGACAGGGTAAAACCATCGGCACTTAAAGGATGCGAGAAGCAGCTTGGATTAAAATCGAGCCCTAATTTATGCTGTTTTGCCCACTCCACCCAGTGGCTGAAGTGTTGCGGTTCGATAGCATCACGTTCTACCGGCGTGTCGCTTTCCAGATAGATGGCGTGCAGATTGAGGCGCTTAGCGCCTGGAATCAGCGACATGGCTTTTTCGATATCGGCGCGCAGTTCATGCGCATTACGCGCGCGTCCCGGATAGTTACCTGTGGCCTGAATCCCGCCGGTGAGTTCCCCGTTGGGGTTTTCGAAGCCGCGCACGTCATCCCCCTGCCAGCAGTGCATCGACACAGGAATCCCATCCAATTGCGTCATCACCTGCTCCACATCAATTCCTACGGCAGCGTAACGTTGTTTAGCCAGTTCATAAGCTTGTTCAATCAGCTTTGTCATAAGCAAGTTCCTTAGCAGGTTGGCTCAGTGCGGAAAATCGTGCCTGGTGGGCTGCGAAGACGCTTGAGCGCTGAGGTTCAAAAGTTTCTAACGGGAAATTCTGGCTGATGCAGCGGCGTAAATCGGCCACATCGCGCAACTCGCCGAGTGCAATCAGCTGGCAGCCGACATTCCCCAGGGTTGAGGCTTCAATCGGTCCGGCGAGTACCGGTAACTGACAGGCATCGGCGCATAACTGGTTCAACAGCGGATTCTGGCTCCCCCCGCCCACCACATGGAGCTGGCGTATTGGCGCATCGCGCAACTGGCTAAGCTCGCCGATCACCTGGCGGTACAGCAACGCCAGGCTGTCAAAGATGGTGCGCGCAAGGGCCGCTGGGGTGTGCGGAATTGGCATATGTTGCTCGGCACAGGCGTTCTGTATTTCCTGCACCATGCTATTGGGATTAATAAAACGGTGGTGGTTGGGATTGATCAACGTGCGACAGGCGGGCTCTTGCGCTGCCTCGCCAATCAAGACGCAGAGATCTGAGATATGCAGCTCACTGCATACGCGCTGGAGGAGCCATAAGCCCATGATATTCTTTAATACCCGGTAACCCTCTGCACCGCCTTCATTGGTGATGTTGGCTTTCAACGCAGCGGCGCTGACACAGGGCTGCAAACTTTCAATGCCCATTAACGACCAGGTGCCGGAGCTGAGGTAGGCAGCATCATCCTGCATCAGTGGCGTGGCGACTACCGCACTGGCGGTGTCGTGGGTTGCCACGGCAATAACGGGAATCGCTTTACCCGTGGCATTTGACCAGTAACCCACGGTGTTGCCTGGCGCGCTGGGCTTGCCAAACCAGGCGGCATCAACGCCCGCCCAGGCCAGCAGAGCGCTGTCCCACTCACCGGTTTCGATGTTCAGTAACTGCGTGGTGGTGGCGTTGGTGTATTCCCAGTTCATCCTGCCGGTCAGACGGTAATGCAGATAATCCGGGATCATCAGCGCGTGTTTCACCTGCGCTTGCCAGTCTGGCTGCTGCTGGTGCAGCGCGCGCAGTTGATAGATCGTGTTGAAGGGCAGAAACTGAATGCCGGTGCGTTGGTAGATGGCCGCCTTTCCGAGATCGTTGATGGCCTGCGCCATCTGCCCGTCAGTGCGCGGGTCACGATAACTCACCGCCTCGCCGACACGATTCCCGTTGGCATCCAGCAGCACCAGGTCCACGCCCCAGGTATCAATACCGATACTGTCCGGCACGATGCCCTCATCATCCAGCTGTGCTAACCCAGCCCGAATCTCTTGCTCCAGACGGTCAAGGTCCCAGCAGTCGTAGCCCGCACGGCGTATACGTTGATTGGGAAAGCGGCACACTTCACGCAGGCTTAGCTTTTGGCTGGTCGAGGTCCACTGCGCGAGCATCACGCGCCCGCTGGATGCGCCTAAATCAATGGCAACAATGTTACGCATACTCATGGCGTTTCTTCCTGTGATGAGAGGGCTCTAGCGTATAAATCCTGAGGTTCTGGCACCTTCCCCTTACTGCCAGCGCGTGAAAGTGTCTGGCAGACGGGCAAAGATGATCGTGAGAGAGCTCACAGAACCGCATCTGGGTAGAGTTGTGAGCGTTACCGCATTTCCATCAAACACTTGGGCGATCTTGAATAAATCGCCATTTTCCTGCGCTGGACGGTTCAAATTTCAAGGTAAGGTGCCGAACGCCTGAGTAGACTCGGTTGCAAAGTTGTTAACGAGAGGCGCATCATGACCGTTTTGCACAGTGCAGATTTCTTTCCTGAGGGAAACTACGCGATTGCCATTGAGCCGCGCGTACCGCAGTCGGCCTTCCCCGAACATCATCATGATTTCCATGAAATTGTGCTGGTTGAACAAGGTTCCGGCATCCACGTGTTTAATGGCCAGCCGCAAACCTTATGTGCCGGTTGCGTCTGTTTTATCCGCGATCACGACCGTCATCTGTATGAACAAACGGACAATCTGTGTCTGACCAATGTGCTGTATCGCAGTCCCGCGGCGTTTCGCTTTCTTTCCGGCTTGCAGTCACTGCTGCCGGGAGAAGAGGATGGCAACTACAGTTCGCACTGGCGTATTAACAACAAGGTTATGGCGCAGGCGTTGCACATTGTGACGCAGATGAAGCAGCAAGCGATCTGGTCACTGGAGCGCCAGGCGCACCAGGAGCAACTGTTTTTGCAACTGCTGGTGCTGCTGCGCGAAGCCGGTCACAACGATCAAGCGCAGGATCAGGAAGCACGTCTGCATCGGTTGCTGGACTGGCTCAATGAGCACTACAGTGAAGATATCGTGTGGGATGCGTTGGCCGATCGTTTCTCGCTGTCGTTGCGTACGCTGCATCGTCAGATGAAACAGCAAACGGGTAATACGCCGCAGCGCTATCTCAATCGGTTGCGTCTACTGCAGGCAAGACATCTATTGCGTCATAGTGATATGCGCATTACCGACATCGCTTACCAGTGTGGATTTGGTGATAGCAACCACTTTTCTACCCTGTTCCGGCGAGAATTTGGCTGCGCGCCCCGAGCGGAGCGCCAGCAGATGATGTAATCGGAGTTTTTCATGTCGCTGATATTGAAGCGCGAAGACTATTTCCCGGCCACCAGTCTGCCGATAGCGGTGGCCGAACGCATGCCGCAACCCTCCTTCCCCCCTCATCGCCATGAGTTCAGTGAGATTGTCATTGTCTGGCGTGGCAATGGCTTGCATGTGCTAAACGATCGCCCCTGGCTGATTACCTGCGGGGACGTGTTCTACATCCGTGATAATGACTGTCACAGCTATGACAGCGTCAACGATTTGGCGTTGGATAACATCCTTTACTGCCGCGATCGTTTCCGTTTGAGTCTGGACTGGAGCCAACTGCTGCCACCGGAAGAGGCTGATGCGCCCAGCTGCTGGCGCTTAACCACGCGCGGCATGGCGCTGGCGCGCGGAGTGATCAGTCAACTGGAACGCGAGAGCCGCAAAAATGATTCGTTATCCATTCAACTTTCTGAAGCGCTGTTCCTGCAATTAGCGTTGATATTGCGTCGCCATGGCTATGCCGCCGATCGCCCGTGGGCGCTACCAGAGGGAGAACAGCTCGATCTACTGATGTCGGCATTACAAGGCGCGCTGCATCGTCCGTTCGATCTCAATCTGTTCTGCCAGCAAAACCAGCTCAATGAACGTGCGCTGAAACAGCTTTTCCGGCAACAAACAGGAATGACGGTTGGGCACTATTTGCGCCAGCTGCAATTGTGTCAGGCGAAGTATCTGCTGCGCACTCAGGATTGTTTGATCAGTGAAGTCGCCGCACGCTGCGGCTTTGATGACAGTAACTACTTTTCGGTGGTGTTCACGCGGGATACCGGCTTGACACCGAGTGCCTGGCGTCAGCGCTTTGTGCCACAGCGCGAGCCTCAGGACACCTCAAAAGCCTGACGATGCAGATAGCACGTCAGGCTCTCATGGCGTCTTTAGTTAGCCATGCCCAAGCCGACAATGTTTGCAGCGATGATGATCACCACACACCCCAGGGACAACACGCGCACCGGACGTTTTCCTACCGCATTCCATTCTTTCAAAATCAAGCCAACCAGCCCGCCGCACAGTACATACAGGCTCATGTGCAGCATCCAGCTGACAAAATCATACTGTGGCGGGATCTTGGCGTGGCCCCACGCATAGAAGAAGAACTGCAGATACCACATGGTGCCGCCAAGAACCGCGAAGGCGATGTTGGCTATCAGCATCGGTTTGGCAACCGAGAAATCCCGACGAACCGACAATTCTGGTTTCGCCGCCAGGCGGATAAAGCAGAATGCCAGATTCACCAACGCCCCGCCGCCCATAATCACCACATAGCTCGGCAGTGCCACATACAGCGGGTCAATGCCCAGGTTCGCCGCTGCTTCATGCATCGGTTTTGCTGCATCCATGGCGAACGACATGCCCGCCGAGAAGATGCCGCACAGCACCGCCAGTACCAACCCTTTCTTCAGGTTAAACTCTTCCGCATTGATGCCAAGTGCACGCTCTTTTAACAACCCCGCACGCGAGACAATCGCCACCCCCACTAACGCCACCAACACGCCGAGCAGTGTCATACGTCCACCCGGTGAACTGAACAGCTCAACGAAGCGGCCCTGCAGTAGCGGTGTCATCAGCGTGCCGACCACCAGCGTAATCCCGATGGCAATCCCGATGCCCATCGACATGCCGAGATAACGCATGGTCAAACCGTAGTTGATGTTCCCGACGCCCCACATGGCACCAAACAGAAACACCGGCAACAGTTGCGAGAGGCTAAAACTGCTGTAGTACGCCCAGAAGTTGGGCAGCAGCACGGCACTGACCGCCCATGGCAGGATCAGCCACGACATCACGCCACCCACTGACCACATTGTTTCCCATGACCACTTTTTTACCTGCTTAAACGGAGCATAAAAACATGCGGCACTGGCGGCACCCACCAGATGCCATAAAATACCGGCAAGAATGGCACTGTTCATTGTTATTCCTTCGTAAGGTTGAGGCCCACAGGAAACCGAGAGTTTCCCGATTACTGGCAGTCTACGGTGCGCCGCTTTTCGTCAGCCTTTGAATGGCTGCCGGAAAGCGTAGAGTGCTGGCAATATTCGGCGGGTCTTCAACACCAGGATCACAAAATCGGTTTTGCAGTTAAAACAGCGATTATTTTTTTATAAGTGACTTATTATTGGGGATATTTTCTTTTTTGCTGTGTTGATCAACACAGTTTTTGACTGACTGCCAGCTTGCTGCGTAACATGGCACCCATACAAAGTCGGCCTCTGTGCTTCCCCAGGAGACGTTATCGCCGTATAACGTTGGAAAAATCATCGGAACGAAGGATTGAGATGAATAGCAAAAGGTTGACGCTGCTGCTGTCACACCCGGTAAGCCGCGTGATGCTGGATGACATCCGCGCCATCGTACCGCCTCAGGCGTTGAACGTTTTCATTAATGGATTAGATGAAGATCGCTATGCCACACTCGATTGTGTTCAGAGTGAAGAGAACTGCGCCTTGCTGGCGTCGGCGATTGTGGTGTGGCGTCAACTCGGGCATGTCCACCATATTCATTATCAAAAAGGCGAACATCTGCGCCAGGTGAATGACGCCACGCAATTCCAGTTATTCAGTATGATGAAGACACACCGCGCCATCGTTCAACTCGCTTAACGCTCAGGATCACTATGAAAATCGGACTGCTTTTCCCTATTGCCATCATCATTGCTGGCGTCAGTTTCCTTGCCTGGTTTATTGCCAGCGGTGCAGCCGTGCCCGGTTCCTGAGCTTTTAGGAACAATTCCTTAGCATTGCTAACCCGCTGAATGCGCAGCATTTCATCAGGAATGCTGCGTCTGTCGTGCTGTTCTTCCCTTCTCTGCCATCCCCTCATCTGTGCTGGCAATGACAAAAAGGTGCTACACCTTGATCTGTTTCACTCTGCATTTCACACAACATTAACGAAACCGATCGCGGAGCCCTACATATGACAACACACCATCAACATTACATTAATGGCGCGTTTGTAGCCGACCAGCATGATAAATGGATTGAAGTGATCAACCCTGCCACCGAAGCACTGCTCTCGCGCATCCCTGAAGGCACCCGGCAAGACGCCGCACAGGCGATTGCTGCGGCAGAAGCTGCGCAACCGGGTTGGGAAGCGCTGCCCGCGGTGGAGCGCGGTCAATGGCTGCGTAAGATTGCCACCGCTATTCGTCAGCGTGAGCCGGAACTCACCGCCACCATCGTGGCAGAAGGCGGCAAAACGCAAGGCCTGGCGCAAACCGAAGTGATGTTCACCGCCGATTATCTGGACTATATGTCCGAGTGGGCGCGTCGTTACGAAGGGGAAATCGTTAACAGCGACCGCCCAAATGAAAACATTTTCGTGTTTAAGAAAGCCATCGGCGTCACCACGGGCATCCTGCCATGGAACTTCCCGTTTTTCCTGATTGCGCGTAAAGCGGCACCCGCCCTGATCACCGGCAACACCATCGCCATCAAGCCCAGCGAGTTGACGCCAAACAACGCGGCTATTTTTGCCCAAATTATCGATGAGATTGGTCTGCCGAAAGGTGTAATCAACTTCGTGTATGGCTACGGTCCAGAAGTGGGCCAGGAACTGGCCGCTAACCCTACCGTGGGTTTGGTCAGTTTGACGGGCAGCGTAGGTGCGGGCATCGCCACCATGGAAGCGGCGGCCAAAAATGTCACCAAAGTGTCGCTGGAACTCGGCGGTAAGGCTCCAGCTATCGTGATGGATGACGCCGATCTTGAACTGGCGGTAAAAGCGATTGTCAGCTCTCGCGTGATCAATACCGGACAAGTGTGTAACTGTGCAGAACGTGTTTATGTGCAGGAAGGCATTTACGACCGCTTTATCACTGCGCTCACCGCGGCGATGAAACAAGTGAAATTCGGTAACCCGGCGGAACAAACTGATATCGATATGGGGCCGCTGATCACAGCAGCGGCGCTCGGGCGCGTAGAGCAGAAGGTGGCCAATGCGGTAGCGGACGGCGGTAAAGTGGTGTTAGGCGGCAAACGCGCAGGCGACAAAGGCTTCTACTTTGAGCCCACCATCATTACCGGCGTGCGTCAGGAGATGGAGATCATGCGTGAAGAGATCTTT
Organism: Type-D symbiont of Plautia stali; assembly: GCF_001485335.1. Classification (NCBI taxonomy): domain Bacteria; kingdom Pseudomonadati; phylum Pseudomonadota; class Gammaproteobacteria; order Enterobacterales; family Enterobacteriaceae; species Type-D symbiont of Plautia stali. The sequence goes on from NZ_BBOC01000049.1 coordinate 18,961, forward strand.
GGACCCGTCCTGCCGGTGATGACCTTTAAGACGCTGGATGAAGCAGTGGCATTGGCCAATGACTGCGAGTATGGCCTGACCTCATCGATTTATACCCAGAATCTGAACACCGCAATGATCGCGCTGCGTCAGCTGAAGTTTGGCGAAACTTACATCAATCGCGAAAACTTCGAAGCGATGCAAGGCTTCCATGCGGGCTGGCGTAAATCGGGAATTGGCGGTGCCGATGGACGTCATGGGTTGGAGGAGTATCTGCAAACACACGTGGCGTATTTGCAGTTCTCTTAATTAAAACTTCAGGCTGGCACCCTGCCAGCCTGAAGTTTGCAGGGAAACGTAGCGGCGCTATTTATTGCGCAAACAGGGGGCGGCCTTCAGGCCGCCCCCGCAACTCAGGACACGCGCTTCTGGCTACGCAGCAGTGCCAATCCACTTAGCACCGACATCGCCATCAGGTAATAACCGGGGGCCAGACTGGTGCCTGTCGCATTGATCAACAGCGTACAAATCAACGGCGCAAAGCCACCAAATACCGTCACCGCCACGTTGTAACTGATCGCCATGCCGCTGGCACGGGTACCAATCGGGAACAAGTCCGCCATCACCGAAGGCACGGTCGAGAAGTAGATCGACTTAAGCAAGGCCATCCAGCACACCAAAATAATCAGCGTGGTCGGCGTGGTGTGATTGACCACCAGTTTGAAAGCCGGATAGATAGTGACGATCAGCAAAATCAGTGAGCCCCACATCAACGGCACACGTCCTACGCGCTCCGCCCACAAGCCCATGACTGGCGTCACAACGGTAAGAATCACGCCCGCCAGCAAGGTAGCGGTAAAGGCGACCGAACCGGATAAATGCAGATTTTTGGTGGCGTAGGTCGGCACGTAGTTCAGCATATAGTTGACTGCCGTTGAGATCACCATCAGGCCAATCGCCAACAACATCAGCTCTTTCTGACGACCAAACAGACGCTTGAGCGGTGCGGCTTCAGGCTGTTGTGCCTCAAAGCTGGCAGGTTCATGCACGTGACGACGAATATAAATCCCTAACGGACCAATCAACAGGCCAAAGGCAAACGGTATACGCCAGCCCCACTCCTGAATCTGGCTTTCACTGAGGATCTGCGTCAGCCCAAGGCCAAACGCCGAAGCCATCAAAGTACTGGCACCCTGTGTAGCAAACTGCCAACTGGCGATAAAGGCTTTGCGCTCGGGAAAATGTTCCACCAGAAACGCGGTTGAGCTGCCAAATTCCCCGCCCGCAGAGAACCCCTGCACCAGACGCGCCAGCAAAATCAGAATCGGTGCCATCAAACCAATACTGGCGTAACCCGGCATAAAGGTAATCACCGCGCCGCCCAACATCATCAGGTTGATCGATAACAGTAAGGCTTTTTTACGACCATGACGGTCGGCATAGTTACCCAATACAATTGCGCCCAGCGGACGGATCAGGAATGAAACACCGAAGCTGCCAAACGTCAGTAACAACGACACCGAGGGGTCGCTGGTTGGGAAGAAAGCATGGGCAATATAGCTGGCAAAGAAGCCATACACCGCGATATCAAACCACTCCAGCGCATTACCGATACAGGTGGCAAACAGCGTTTTGTGCAGATTTGGCTTGGTCGCACTCAGCGGTGCCGCCGTGTTGAGGGTGCTCATGCTGCACCTCCTGTATGTTTACGATGCTGTGCCACTAAATCGCTGCCTTTCTCACCGAGATCCCACAGCAGCCGGGTCATCATTTGCAGACCTTCACGCGCGATCGACTTCAACATATGTTCGTTGACGCCATGCTGACCACAGGCCGGATAAGAGTGCGGAACCCATAGCGTGGGGAGGCCGAGAATGTCGGAGAACACTTCGTTAGGCAGTGAGCCGCCCAGATTCGGTAACAGCGCCGGCTTTTTGCCGCTGGTTTCTGCCATGCTGGTTAGCACCCAATCCACCAGCGGATCGGTCGGATCCAGTCTGGTGGCCGGCGATCCACGCATGAACTCGACCTTCACATAACCAAAGCCCTGCTGCGCAAGATGGTCGCTGATATGTTGCGCCAGATTCTGCCAATCGGTGCCGACCACAAAGCGCAGCTGACATACCGCTGTCGCTTCACCGGGAATGGCATTCATCGGCCGCGTGGGGTTACCGGTCAGGAACGACAACACCTCTAAGGTATTCCAACCGTACAGGCGCTCTGTGGGCGTCAAGGACGGTTCGCCCCAGTTCGCATCGATCTCAGGGTCGCCTGGCATGCCCCCCACCTCGATATCACTGAGGATGTCGCGCACCTGCTGGGTCAGCGAATTCGGTTTTAGCGCTTCAACCTGTAACACGCCCTGCGCATTAACCAGTGAGGCAATGGCATTCGCCAGTTGAGTACCCGGATTGGTAAGCAAGCCCCCCCAGTTGCCAGAGTGGTAGGCGTTGTCGCGGGCGGTAATGGTCAGGCGGAAATTCACCGCGCCGCGTGAGCCGAGGAATAAAGTCGGTCGCACCGCATTCAAACGCGGACCATCGGAAGCGATAAACAGGTCCGCTTTTAACAGTTCACCATGCTGCTGGCACAGTTGCGCCAGACCCGGTGAGCTGATCTCTTCGCCCATCTCAAACAGCAGTTTGCAGTTAAAGCCGAGGCGGCCACCGCGCGCTTGGAACACCTGCTCCAACGCTGCCAGATTTACACAGTGCTGGCCTTTGTTGTCTGCGCTGCCGCGCGCGTACCAACGATCGCCCTCTTCGACCAACTGCCAGGGCGTTAAACCCTCCCGCCAGTTTTCATCATCGCCGAATACCACATCGCCATGCCCGTAACTCAGCAAAGTCGGCAATGCGGGATCTTCGATGCGCACGGCCACCAGGAAAGGGCGATGATCGGCTTCGCTGTTCTCCATAAAATGCAGGGTAAAACCCAGCGCGATCAGCTGTGGGCCAATCTCATCCTGTAAATAACGCTGTAATTCACTGTCGCGATCCTGGCGCTGACTCTCGGTACGCTGTGCAACGCGCCGCGCCAGTATCCGCTGAAATTCCCCGCTATCGAACCAGGCGGTGGCCTGTTGTACCGCGTGTTGTGCTGTCATGTTTGCTGATCTTTTATTCGTATTATGGTTTTGTCATCTTTGCTGAAACACTGCTTTGCCACAATTATCAATTTATCGAGTAAGATTTGCTTTTAAAGCAAAGCTCAATTGCCCGTTTTCGAGGCATGCACCAGTATGAGGCACGCGCATGTTAAGCAATGAAATTCGCTATTTTCTCGCTGTCGCCAATACGGGATCGCTCAGTGCGGCCAGCGAGCAGCTGTTTGTTGCCGTCTCCGCCATCAGTCGACAGATTCAGCGACTGGAAACGCAGGTTGGCGTGCCGCTGTTTGAACGCCATGCCCGAGGCATGGTACTGAACGAAGCCGGGGAAATTTTTGCCAGTCACGTGCGCAAAAACATGCTGGATATGGAGTATGCGCTGGCGGAGATCAAAGGGCTGAAAGCCGTGCGCCGCACGCAAATACGCGTTGCCTGCACCGATGGCTTGGCTTTCACGCTGTTGCCCACTCTGATAGCCACCTTTCGCGAAGGCAATCCAGGTATTTTGTTTGATATTAAAGTCGCCAGCACGCAAGGCGTGGCTGAACTGTTACGCAGCGGCGAGTGCGATGTCGCGTTGCAATTCAGCCTACACGCTGAGCGCGGCGTTGAGGTTATCGGTTCCTGGCCCGCGCCGGTGCTGTTAGTGATGCATCAGACGCATCCGCTGGCCAGCTCACCACAGGTGGCTCTCAGCGACATCAGCCACTATCCGCTGGCCCTGCCACAGCAAAACACCACGGTACGCCAACTGTTCGAGCTGGCGAGCCATATGAGCGGCAACCTGATTGAGCCGGTTATTACCTGCGATACCTTTTCAACGCTGTTCCAGTTTTTACTGCGTACGCCGCTGGCCTTAACGATTTGCAGTGCCTTTACGGTGTTGCAGGAGGCAGAAACCCATGGCCTGGTGCTGCGGTCGGTGGGGATTGATCAGCTTAGCCAGCGTAATCTGCAATTGCAGGCGCAATCAGGGCGGCCCCGCAGCGCCGCCCTGAATGTGTTTTTGGCTTTTTTACAGCAGCAGCTGAGTGTGCTTCGTCAACGTTGTGAGCGTTGATGTGGAGACACTGACGCCTCCCCTACAAAATCACCCCCTGGCTGCGACTTGCGGTATTAATTTTTGATATCCACCGGATAAAAGATATGTTTGCCAAAGGGATCAATCGTATAGCCGCTGACCGACTTGCTCACCGGCTCGAAAATCGTGGAGTGCGCAATCATCACGGCAGGCATTTGGTCGTGCATGATCTGCTGTGCTTCACGATACAGCGCCACACGCTTGTCGTGGTTTTGCTCAGCACGTGCCTCGGTAATGATCTTCTCAAACGGTTGATAACACCATTTTGATGAGTTAGAGCCGCCGTTTGCCGAGGTGCAGCTGTAAAGCGGGCCAAAGAAGTTATCTGGATCGCCGGTTGCCGTGGTCCAGCCCATCAACGCCGCCTGATGCTCGCCGCCTTTCACGCGTTTGAGGTATTCACCCCACTCATAGCTGACAATATTGGCTTTGATGCCCACCTGCGCCCAATCGGCCTGAATCATCTCGGCCATACGTCGCGCATTAGGATTGTAAGGGCGCTGCACCGGCATCGCCCACAGCGAAATTTCGGTGCCCGGCTTGATGCCAGCTTCCTGTAACAAGGCTTTGGCTTTCTGCGGGTCGTAGTCGTAATCTTTCAGATCCTTATCCGCGCTCCACACATCCGGCGGCAGGATATTTTTCGCCACGGTTCCGGTGCCTTTGAAAATCGCGTCGATGATCGCCTGCTTGTTGATGGCCATCGCCAGTGCCTGGCGTACTTTGACGTTATCCAGCGGTGCTTTGGTGGTATTGAACGACAGGAAGCCAGTGTTCAAGCCGGATTTTTGCTCCAGCGTTAAATCTGGGTTAGTGCGCATCTTGTCGAGATCGGCCGGATTAGGAAATGGCATCACCTGACACTCATTTTTCTCCAGTTTGGCATAGCGAACCGAGGCATCAGGCGTGATGGAGAAGACGATGCGGTCCAGTTTCGCTTTGCCCTGCCAGTAGTCCGGGAAGGCTTTATACAGAATGCGCGAGTCCTTCTGGTACTGCACTAACTCGAACGGTCCGGTGCCAATCGGTTCCATATCCACTTTTTCTGGCGTACCGGCTTTCAACATCTGGTCTGCGTATTCTGCTGAATGAATCGAGGCAAAATACCACGCCAGATCGGCGAGAAACGGCGCTTCGGCATGTGCCAGCGTGATGCGCACTGTATTGTCATCGACTTTATCGATGCCCTTGATCAGCTTCGATAATTCAAGGCTGTCGAAGTTAGTGTAATTGCCCCCCGAGACGTTGTGGTACGGATTTTTCGGATCCATTTGGCGCATAAACGAGAAGATCACATCATCGGCATTCAAATCACGCGAAGGCTTAAACAGTTTATTGCTCTGAAACTTCACGCCCTTGCGCAGATGGAAGGTGTACACCGTGCCATCTGGGCTGATGTCCCAGCTTTCCGCCAGGCTGGGCACCAGCTCAGTGGTGCCGGGTTTGAAATCGACCAGCCGGTTGAAAATCGGCACGGCACTGGCGTCCACACTGGTACCGGAGGTGTATAGCTGTGGATTGAAGTTTTCCGGAGACCCTTCAGAACAGTACACCAACGTCTTCGCTGACACCCCGCCAGCCAGTGCCAGACCTAAGGCACTGAGTGTGAACTTCACCATCATCTTTTTCATTTTCGACCTCGTTTTTATTGACTTCCATGAGCCCTCATCGGTATGTATTGATTATTAACATGATTTATCTGCTGTGTGTAATGCACATCGCGCAAAGCTTATAAGGAATAGTGATGACAGAGCCTCTTGTTAGCCAACTGACCCAGCGTTTCTATCGTTATCTGGCGGTCTCCAGCCAGAGCGATGCCAAATCCACCACCTTACCCAGCACCCCATCGCAACATGCTATGGCGGAACTGCTGGCTGAGGAGTTGCGTGAATTGGGTTTGCAAGATGTGGTGATTGATCAGCATGCCACCGTGACCGCGGTGAAACCCGGCAACCGCCCCAACGCACCGCGCATTGGCTTTATCACCCATATCGATACCGTCGACGTTGGCTTATCACCCGATATCCATCCACAAACCCTGGCGTTTAAAGGTGAGGATTTGTGCCTCAACAGCCAGCAAGATATCTGGCTGCGTGTGGCGGAACATCCGGAAATTGCACCTTATGTGGGTCAGGACATCATCTTCAGTGATGGCACCAGCGTGCTGGGAGCCGACAACAAAGCCGCCGTAACGGTAGTGATGACCTTGATGGAAAATCTCAAGGGCGATCATGGCGACATCGTGGTGGCGTTTGTGCCCGATGAAGAGATTGGCTTACGCGGCGCGAAGGCCCTGGATCTGGAGACACGCTTCAACGTGGATTTCGCCTGGACCATTGACTGCTGCGAGCTGGGCGAAGTCGTGTATGAAAACTTTAATGCGGCGGCGGCTGAACTGGTGTTTACCGGCGTACCGGCTCATCCGATGTCGGGCAAAGGAGTGCTGGTTAACCCGCTGCTCATGGCACACGATTTTATTTCGCGTTTTGATCGCTTAGCCACGCCTGAACATACCGAAGGCCGCGAGGGCTATATCTGGTTTAACGATATCAATGCCAATGCCAGCCGCGCGGTACTGAAGGCCTCGATACGTGATTTCGACCTGGTCGGATTTGATGCGAAGAAACAGCAGTTGGTGGAAGTGGCGGATGAGATTGCTGCGCTCTATCCCACCGGGCATGTGGCGTTAACCATCAGCGATACTTACAGCAATATCAGCAATGCCGTGGGCGAAGATCGTCGGGCGATTGATTTGATTTTTGCGGCGTTGGATCAGGTGGGCGTGGAGCCGAAAGTGATCCCGATGCGTGGCGGAACAGACGGTGCAGCGCTGTCGGCAAAAGGTTTGTTGACGCCGAATTTCTTCACAGGCGCGCACAACTTCCACTCACGTTTTGAGTTTTTACCGGTACCGTCGTTTGTGAAGTCGTATCAGGTAGCGGAAGCGTTGTGTTATTTAGCCGCGAAATAAACCTGTGCGGTGATTAACCAAGTGCGCATGAATGCGCACCCTACGACCGTAGGGTCGCCATTTATGGCGACCTGGCTAACAGCTGTTATTTGCTGGCTGTTACATCAATACCCGGGAAGAATTTCGCCGCCAGCCTGGTAACAGTACCGTCAGCCTGCACTTTGCTGATCGCCGCATCCAACTCGCCCTTCAGCTTGGCATCGCCCTTACGCAGACCAAAACCGATACCAGAACCGAGGATGGTGTCATCTTCTACCGGTTTGCCGACGAAGGCGAAACCTTTGCCCTGCGGCTTATCGAGGAAGCCAGACTGTCCCGCGGCTGACATCACCAGCGTGCCGTCGAGACGACCTGCCACCATGTCGTTATAAACCTGGTTCTGATCCTGATAAGAGGTGACGGTCACGCCCTGCGGTTCCCAGTGCTTCTTCGCGTAAGTTTCCTGGATAGAACCCTGCAGTACGCCAATGTTTTTGCCTTTCAGCGACTCCGCGGTTGGCAGCAGTTTCTCACCCTGCTTCACGATGAGCATGGTAGGAATGCGGTAGATTGGCTTGGTGAAGTCGATGCTCTTACCACGTGCTTCGGTGATGTTCATCGCCGAGTTGATGGCATCGAATTTCTTCGCTTGCAGCGCAGGGATCAGCGCATCAAAGCTGCTCTCCACCCACTTACAATCAAAGTTACCCACCTGACAAATCGCTTTGCCCAGTTCGATATCAAAACCTTCCAACTCACCCTGCGCGTTGCGGCTTTCGAACGGTGGATACTGTGATTCCAGTCCGTAACGTAAGGTTTCCTGCGCCAGCGCGTGTGCAGAAGTCAGCATACCCACAGCCACAAACAGTGCGTTTAACTTTTTCATTATTCTTCCCCTAATTACCCTTTAACCCGGCACAGCGCTTCTGCGCCAGCCTGCAGTGTTGCGTCGTCTTTCGCGAATGACAGGCGAATTAATTTATTGTCAGTGCCGTCCATATAAAACGCCGACAACGGAATGGTGGCCACACCGTGATCGACGATGAGACGTTTTACCATTTCACTGTCGCTTTCGTCACTGAAATGTCCGTAACTGGCCAACATAAAGAAGGAACCGGCACTTGGCAGCAGCTTAAATGGTGAATCTTGCATCAAGGCCAGCAGGCGATCGCGCTTTTCCTGGTAGAACGGCGAGAGCTGCAGGTAATTTTGCGGGTCCTGTAAATAGTGGGCAAAACCGACCTGCATTGGAGTATCTGCCGCATACATCATGAACTGATGCACTTTGACGATCTCCTCCATCAACGCTGCTGGCGCCAGCGCATAGCCGACGCGCCAGCCGGTGACGTGGAAAGTTTTACCGAATGAAGAGACCACCACGCTACGCTGCGCCAGTTCCGGATGTGTTGCCATACCGCAATGGGCACGACCATCAAACAGAATGTGTTCATAAACTTCGTCTGACAGCACCACGATATCGGTGTTGCGCGTGAGTGCCGCCAGTTGTTCCAGATCAGCTGGTGTCAGCACCTGTGCGCTCGGGTTGTGCGGCGTGTTGATGATGATCATGCGGGTACGTGGTGTGATGCTGGCACGCAGCTCATCCCAGTTGATGGCGAAATCAGGCACCTGCAGTTTCAGGCCTATCGGCGTGGCACCCTGTAAGCGCACCACTGGTGCATAACTGTCGAAGGCCGGCTCAAAGAAAATCACCTCATCACCGGGATGAACTAACGCGGAAATCGCCATATAGATGCCCTGGCTGGCACTGCCGGTGATCAGCACTTCGCTTCCTGCATCATATTGCTGGCCGTAAAGCGTGTGGACTTTCTCTGCCAGCGCTTCACGCAGTGCCGGTAAACCGGTCATGGACGCGTACTGGTTATGTCCTTCACGCATCGCTTTGCTGACCAGTTCCACCAACTTCGGATCGCAAGGGAAATTCGGTGCGCCCTGAGACAAGTTGATAGCTTTGTGCTGTGCTGACAGTTGGCCGATGACGCTAAAAATCGTCGTGCCGACATCAGGTTGTTTGGAAGATATGTTAACACTGCTATTGAGGGTCATCGTTACTCCGCAAGGTTGCATAACCAATTAGATAAAGTAGATTTCTATTCAACGGCGTGCGGCTTGAGTCGACAAGCGATTTGTTGTCATAATAGCCATGATTAAAAATCATAGCTTGAGGCCGCCATGTCCCGTTCTGCTCTACCGCTAAATGCCATCCATGCATTTTTGGTGACCGCACGCCATCTCAATCTGACGCGTGCGGCCATTGAGCTGTGCATCACCCAGGGTGCAGTGAGCCGCAAAATCGCCACGCTGGAGAGTTGGCTGGGATTTGCTCTGTTTGAGCGCCATGCGCGTGGGCTGCATCTCACCGCGCAAGGTGCAGCCTTGCTGCCAGAGCTGCAACAAGGTTACGCGATGCTGCTCAGTGCCACGGAAAAAGCCAGCCGTAGCAACGCCTCAATACGATTAAAAGCCCCCACCTGCGCGATGCGTTGGTTAGTGCCACGTCTGGTGGCACTGGAACAGCAGCGCCCTGAGATTCATGTGGCACTCACCACCACGCTGGATCATGCCTCGCTGCTGGAGAACTATGACGCCGCAATTGTGTTTGGCGCCCCACCGGCGGGGTCAATCCGCCTGTTTGATGAGCAGCTGACACCCGTGCTGGGCAGCCACATTTCCCCTCCGGGTAGCATCAGCGATCTGGCTAAGTTCACCTTTTTACATCCCACCAATGATATGCGTGACTGGCAGCTGTGGTTTGCTAAGCAAAACGTGCATCTGCCCATGGCGCGTAACCAGCATTTCGCCACCATGGATTTGGCAATCAGTGCAGCAATGCAAGGGTTTGGCGTGACGGTGGCAGATGTGACGTTAGTGCAAAATGATTTAGCCAATGGTCGGCTAATTGCCCCGTTTGCGGATTGTGTCGCCACCGGGGCCGCCTATAGCTTGTTACAGCGTTCGGAAGAGGATGCGCCACCGTTCCTGCCGGAACTGATTGCGTGGCTATGTCAGTCTCAGAATGAGACCCAATCGTCGGCACTGGCCGATTTAGGCTGAACGGCGGTGGCAGGAGCCAGCACGGGACGGCGCAGTTCGCTGTGTTTAGATGCTGAAGCTACCTGACTCACCGGTGTGCTATCGGATAAGCGGAATTTCGCCACCGATGCCTGCAGCTCTTGCGTCTGACGCTCCAGGGCGCTGGCCGCAGCGGAAACTTCCTCAACTAATGACGCATTTTGCTGGGTGACGCTGTCCATCTCGGTCACCGCGGTGCCCACTTGTGAGATGCCCTTGCTCTGCTCTTCGGATGCCGAGGCAATGTGCTTCATGATCTCATTGACGTCCTGAACCGATTTGAGAATCTGGCTCATGGTCGTGCCTGCGCTGCTCACCAGTTCGGAACCTTTGCCTACACGCTGCACTGAATCCTCGATAAGCGTGGCGATCTCTTTAGCGGCGTTGGCACTGCGCTGTGCAAGGTTACGCACTTCACTCGCCACCACCGCAAAACCACGCCCTTGCTCACCCGCGCGTGCGGCTTCTACCGCGGCGTTCAGCGCCAGAATATTGGTCTGGAAGGCAATACTATTGATGACGTTGGTGATCTCAGCAATTTTCTTCGAACTACCAGAGATGCCTTCCATGGTGGTCACGACTTCACCCACCAAATGACCGCCCTGCTGCGCCGTGCTGGTGGCTGTTTCGGCCAGAACACTGGCCTGACGCGCGTTGTCGGCGTTGAACTTCACGGTGGCGGTTAACTGCTCCATGCTGGCAGCCGTCTGCTCCAGTGCCGCTGCCTGCTCTTCAGTGCGCGAAGAGAGGTCATTATTGCCCGATGAAATCTCTGCCGCACCGCGGTAGATATTTTCCGTGCCGCTGCGAATCGCACTCACGGCGTCGCGCAGACTGTCCTGCATAGCACGTAGCAGCGGCACCAGCTTACCCACACAGTTACGGCCAAAATCCTCCATTGGCTGGCTCAAATCCCCTTGGGCGATCACCGTAAAATGATTGCGCACACGCTCCAGCGGTTTCACCAGCATCGCCACCAGGTAGCGATCGGTGAACAGCAGAATCACCAGACCAAACACCACCGCGACCAGAATGATCATCTTGGTCATGTTAGTGAGTTTATCGACATTCACGCGGGTTTCATCCAGCTTGCTGCCTGCCGCTTTGTTGAATGCGTCAGCACTGGTACCAAATGCGCGGCTCAACGCTGGCGTCACGTTATTTGCCTGTGCCCGATAGGCTTCCACTGTGCCCTGTTGTGCTAACGAAACCTGCGGTGCGATACCCTCGTCCAGCAGTTTTTGCCAGTTAGCAATCACGCTGTTGGCGGTTTCGCTGTCCATTGGACCGGGCGCCATGGCTTTAAATTGCGCGAGCTGATCTTTCATATTGTCCAGCGCTTGCTGTACCGGTGCGAAGGCTTCGGCGGTAACGACAGCGCCCGCTGCGCGCCCCTCCATCACACGTGACAAACGTGTGACGACGCGGAAATATTGATCGTTTCCTTTGCTCAGTACCGTCATCTGATTGACTAACTCACGGTCAATCTCATTCCCATCGCCGAGGGCATTAAGCGAGTGAACGCTGAATAACCCAACTGCACACCACAACAGGCAGAACAAGCCCAGAATGGTCAGCATCACGGCGCGAATAGTGAAGTTTTTTAAGATACCCATACATAATCCCTTGGTGTGAAACGCGAAGGAGGCCCGATAAAATAGGGCATAATGCGTTTATCGGCATCGGTTAGGGAAAATGTAACGGTTTAATAAGCTAATTAATTGCTGGCTGCTTAAGGCGGATAGAATTGGCTAACAATATTAATCAATGGATTAGCGGGAAATTTGCCTTAAAAAATCATTTGCGCAATTTCACTATTAGCGCACTTATCAAAGTTTGACGTGGTTGCGCATCATCATGCGGAACAGTCGCAGGCGTCCTCGCATAAATTTCGCCTTTAATACTGACTGAGGCTGACCGTCGTGACCAAACGCTAAAGTCAGGTCTGCATGCGGTCGCCAAACCGGCCAGGCTAACTCACCCCGCAGTTCCGAACTAAATTCCGTGGCATCACGCGCAAAAGTGACCCAAAACGCGCTGACCTTTCGCGCGAAAGCTTGATCCGTCTCGGTGTAAGCCTGCGCTACCGGCGCTGTCAGCGTGCCAAGCGTATTGAACACATAAGGAATTTCATTGCCGTGCCAGGTGCCGTGTGGATAGAGATCGCGCGCATTCTCTGAGACATAGTCGAACCAGTAACGCCAGGCTGGCATACCAATATCGTGTTGAGATTGCGCGACCAGCAATGGCATCACCGTGAAGGCCATGTCGCGCGCTACCGAGCGGCCTAATAGCGTATCGTCATGAATGTCATATAACCATTTCATCAGGCTATAGCTAAAGCGGTTTTTCTTACGCATCTGCTGCAACACCTGCGCGGCATCGACACCAAAATAGTCCAACACGCTGGCTTCATCACTGTTGCTACCCACCATCAGCGGCACGCGATGCTGTTTGCCTGCCATAAAGGTGTCCAGCATCGGTTTAGGCAATACCGTATCACCACTGATTGCCACCGGTCCTAATCCCAGCGATCGCTGCAACGACCAAAACTGGTCGGCAGGTAATTCACGCAATTGCGCTGCAGTGGCCTGGTCGGACAGACCAAAATGTGCCGCGACCTGCTTGCCAATCTGCTGCGCTTTTTTACGCGGCACATCTGGCAAGCTATAAGCACTCTGCACAATGCCTTTGTGAAACAACCCTTCTGCCAAGGGTGAACAACACAGCGACAGCACGCTGCGCGCCCCCGATGACTCGCCGAACAGCGTGATATTATGGCGATCGCCGCCAAAAGCCGGAATATTACGCTGAACCCACTGCAATGCCGCGATTTGGTCTAACAGGGCGAAATTATTGACTACCGATTTGGCCTGATATTCGGCATCCAGCGCAGGATGCGCAAAGAAACCGAAATGGCCCAGACGATAATTTAGCGTCACCACAATCACGCCCTGCGCTGCCAGCGCTTTGCCACGGTAGGGGTCGAGGCTGCCAGCGCCGATGGTAAAGCCGCCGCCATGCAGCCAAACCATCACTGGCATCGGGTGCGAAGGCTCGACGTCCGGCGTCCAGATATTAAGGTAAAGGCAGTCCTCACTAAAACAGCCCGGATCACCACCGCCAACGGCCACACAATAGTCACGATTCTGCCAACTGGCATTGCCCCACTCGGTGGCATCACGCACCGTTTTCCAGGGGGCGACCGGCTGCGGTGGACGCCAGCGTAATTCGCCTACCGGAGCGGCGGCGTAAGGTATTCCCTTGAAGACAAAGAGATCATCATCAATCAGGCCTCTGAGTTCGCCCTCTGCGGTCATAATCCTCAGACGTCGTTCGTTTTTCATCTCGGGTTCCCGAATAATGCGTAGTTCCATTATTTGCAGGCCTTGTACGAATGTCCATGTTCCGAAAGCATTTGCAGATTAAGCCGAAGCTGCTTTCGATCCACTGAACAACACCATCAAATTTTTTGGCTAACCCTGGCATGGCAATTTGTTCTAAAGTTTTAAGTTAACCTGGCGAGACGGAGAAGCGCGATGTTCGGTGGAATCAATCAGATGTTCAACCGGATGAGTGATCACCCGGATTTCGGTAAACTGCTGTTACGTCTCACATTTGGCGGCCTGCTACTGTTTCATGGCGAATTCAAAGTGATGCATGGCGTCGACTGGATAGCCCATTTGCTGGCCGTAAAAGGTATGCCAGGTTTCATCGCTTACGGTGCTTACATCGGGGAAATAGTGGCACCTGTGATGGTGATCATCGGATTAATGACGCGCCCAGCGGCCTTCATTATTGCGGTGAATATGATTGTTGCGACCTTGCTGGTAAAAATGGGCGCCGTCTGGCATCGCACGGATGTGGGTGCCTGGTCTCTGGAAACAGAAGCCCTTTACTTGCTTGGCGCGCTTGCCATCATGTTTTTGGGTGCCGGGAAGTACACGCTGGTGCGTGATTCGCGCCTGCAATAAATAGTAGAAGAAAAAATAGCCGGTCCGATGGAGGGGATTGCCCCTTCACAGGCCGGCTTTCTTAGACTTAAACAACGCCGCAACGCGCCAGACTGTGCTGTTGCATCTGCTGATAAAGCGCCATTTCGTCTTGCACCTTTGCACCTAATGCGGCTTCAAAATCCACGCGACTGGCATTTCCTGCGCTACGCGCCTGCACTTCATCACCCAGATTAGACTGGAAAATCCCTGCTGCACTCACCGGCAGAAAATCTTCATAGATAATCGGCTCGGCCTGTAACCGCCCCTCATCGAGCAACTGCGCCACGCTTTCACCAGGCTGTGGACGCTGATGTTCCCCTTTATCGGTTAAACGGTAGCGGAACCATGCCAGCTCCTGCTCCCGCAGCGAGTCCTCAACATCCGGGAAATCACGAAATACAGCGCTGAGATGCTGCTGATGATGCTGGTTGTCAGCGCCGGTCCCCGCTTCCGCCAACAGACGGTCATAGAGTGCACGACCTTTTGGCGTTAATGCGGCACCGCGCTGCTCAATTTCACCAAAGCGCGCGGTGTGGGTACCCGGCGATCCATCGTTAAAATGCACTGCCTCTTCCAGCGCCTTAAAGCTGGTTTGACGAAGCAGAATCGGCACCTGCCGTTGAGGTGGCCCCTCAATCAGCGTTTTCGGATCAATACCGCGTGAGGGCATCAGCGCTTGCACGCGATCAATATCAAGGGTGCGCGGTGTGAGATGGTTTATGTGACAGCCCTGGAAGCACACAACATCAGCCACCAGACGATGCTGCTGAGACAAGGCGTGGTAAGTTTTACTGTCCACCGTGGTATGGGCATGCCAGCGGAAGGTTTCCAGCGCCTCTTTGACGAAACGGGCCGCATCAGCGGCATCTAATCCACCCTGTTGCTGATGCCGGGCAATTAAAGCTCGACACTCTGCAGTGAAGATATCTCGCGCCGCTAATATCGCGGCGGCCTGTTCGCGTAATGCTGGATCATCAATCAACTCCATTCGCAGCAATGAGGTAAACACGCGGAAGGGATTACGCCGCAGCGCTCTGTCGCTGACAGGACGAAAAGCCGTGGAGTGAACCGGCACACCCGCCTGGGAAAGATCGTAATACCCCACCGGTTCCATACCCATTACAGCAAACATCTGCCGCAGCATACTGAGTTCAGCAGCCGTTCCTACACGAATCGCACCATGACGTTCAACGCCTAGACGGGTCAGTTCATCGGCGGCTGCCAGGCGATTTTTTAAGGCGGGATTGGCTTCCAGCGTGCGTTCATTCACGGCGGTGACAAGCTGCGTCAGCGTGCCATACTGAGGCACCTCTTGCTGATACATACTGGACATGGCCTGGGAGAACAGCGTGCGAATGGCATCACTGGTGAGAAAGTTTTCCATGGTCATCACCTCGGGCTAAAGGGTTGTTGCTAATGTAGATCAACCCTTTAACGCCGTGGGAGAATTTCGTCGAACTGTGATCGCCCTGTCACTCAAGCCGTTCGGACTGGTCACCAAAACGGCACTTCAACGCCAGCATGATGGTGGTCAATACAGCAGGGATCGCCAGTAACAGGAAAATCTGGCTGAAGGACCAGCCAAGGGAAAGCAACTCTGCGCCAACAAAGGCGCTCATAATTGCCCCCACGCGCCCAACGCCGTGCATCCAACTCGACCCGGTGGCACGCGCATGTGTAGGATAATAGCTGGCGGATAAGGCATTCATGCCGGTATTGGCCCCGTTGAAACAGAAGCCACTGAAGAAGGCAATCGCGCTCATTAAGCCCACCTCAGCCGGTGAGAAGCCCAGCGCGACTATCGCAATACCCCCACATAAATAGATCACTGCCAAGGCGATATTGGCATTGATGCGGTCCATCAGCCAGCCGGCAAACAGCGAACCCACGGTACCGCCCGCCTGATACATAGCGGTGACAATAGCCGCTTCCGTGACGGACATGCCCAAAGTATTGATGAGCGAGGGCATCCAACTGCCGATCAGATACACCAGGAACAAGCCCATAAAGTAGCCGCCCCACAGCATCAGGCTGCCAAACAAGTAGCGTGGTGACACCACCGTAGCCACCGCACCTCGACGTACGGCGACATGTTCACTGGATTGATAATGGCTATCAGGCTGGACCACACCAGGCAACATACGTTCAAGAATGGCATGAATGCGTGCAGCAGGCGCACGGCGACTGATCAGAAAACGCACCGACTCAGGTAAACCGCGCAACAAGAATGGCAGCACAACCAAGGGCAACACGCCGCCCATCAGCATCACCGAATGCCAGTCATAGCGAGGCAGCAACCAGGATGCGGCAAATCCACCGGAGGCGGCACCAAAGGTAAAGCCACAAAACACCACGGTAATAATGAAAGAGCGGCGGCGCTCGGGTGCGTATTCCGCCACCAGCGTCCCGACATTCGGCATCGCCGCCCCAACCCCAGGCCGGTAAGAAAACGGAACAGCATCATCTGTTCCACGTTTTGCGCCATGGCGGTTGCCAGCGTCCACAAACCAAAGAAGCCGACGCTGAGTAATATCATGACCCGGCGGCCATAGCGATCGGCTAGTGGCCCAGCAACCATCGCGCCTAACGCCAGCCCGATCAGTGCTGCACTGATCACCATGCCGAGTTGATGGTTGGTTACGCCCCAACTGACTTTCAATGTCGGGGCAATAAAGCCCATCAGCGCAATGTCCATACCATCCAATGCCACAACGATGAAGCACAGTGCAATCAGGCGCTTTTGCCAGCGACTGAGCGCACTCTGATTAATGAGCTGGCGAACATCTACGGCTTCAACGCTGGTCACTGATTAACTCCTGCACTTTCATCGTCTATACCCGTCATACTTCGAACCGCAGTTGCGTTGGCTGCGCGTGCTCACCCTACTCACTTAAGATGTAAGCAACCGGGGATTCACCCACTTGCCGCGTGATTCGGCCTGCGGGCCAGCGCAAGCGCTTTCGTGCTGAAATTCGAATTATTTAGGGTATATCATCAGTTTTGGTAAAAAAAACGGCGCTAATGATAGCTCATCGTTAACAATAACGGGCAGGATTTTTGAGTGTAACTGAGAATTATTCAAATTTTGCGAGATTAAGCAGTTGATATTACAACAGGTGATAGTTTTGCCCTGAAATGCGTTTTCAATTTATCAAATGATTACAATGCGTTAGTAAAACCGGTACGGATTGCCGATTTTGTTAATATAATTTTGCAGTGAAGTTAACATAATTCCCCTTTTTCAGTTGCCGCCACCCGCTAAAACTCATTATGTTGAGGGTTATGGACAAAAATATCCTTTTCAATCAGCGCATTCGCTTGCGCCATTTACACACCTTTGTGGCTGTCGCACAACAAGGGACCTTGGGGCGCGCGGCTGAAACCCTGAATCTCAGCCAACCTGCGCTTTCCAAAACGCTCAACGAGCTGGAAGAGCTGGCAGGAGCACGGCTGTTTGAACGCGGTCGCCTCGGCGCGCAACTCACCACGCTGGGCGAGCAATTTCTGGTCCATGCGGTGAAAGTGCTGGATGCACTCAATCATGCGGGCCAAAGTTTCAACGCCCCTCAGCCCGGTCGTCCTGTGGTGATCCGCTTGGGTGCCCTGACCACCGCGGCGATGGGGATGCTGCCGCAGATTCTTGACCGGTTCCATGAGCAACAGCCCAATACCACAGTGCAGGTTGCAACCTTGCACAACAACGTGCTGCTGGCGGGTCTGCGTGCCGGAGAATTTGATATCGGCATCGGTCGTATGGCGGACAGTGAAATGATGGCAGGACTCACTTATGAGTTGCTGTTCCTGGAGTCACTGAAGCTGGTTGTACGACCTGAACACCCTCTTTTAAGTGACAACGTCACGCTGTCGCGCGCCATGCAATGGCCGGTGGTGATTTCGCCAGAAGGCACCGCGCCGCGCCGTATCGCGCAGCATATGCTGGACGAACAGGGTTGTTCTCTTCCCGCCAACTGCGTGGAAACGTCATCGACTTCCCTCGCCCGTCAACTGGCACTGCGCTATGACTATGTATGGTTTGTGCCTTCTGGTGCCATTAAAGAAGATTTGAGCCATCAGGCCGTCGCGGCACTTCCGATTAACTCACCGGGACCGGGAGAACCGGTCGGGATCATTACGCGAAGCGCGAGTAGCCTTAGCCTCAGTGCCGAAGTGCTGATGGCGACCATTCGTAAATTCCACACCTGACTAACGGCTGCGCTTGGCGTGGCGCTCACGGTTATCCTGGCGTGCCTGTTCGGTTTTACGTAAGCCGACGTAGAGTGCGCCACCACCACCATGCTGCGGCTGTGCGATGCAAAAACTTTGCACCTCTTCGAATTCAGGTAGCCAGCGCGCCAGATAGCTACGCACGATATTGGCATGTGATTCATCGTCACGGCCTTTGCCATGGATAATCAGCAGATTACGCAACCCTTGTTTCTGAGCTTGTCGCATAAAACTAAACAACGACTGACGGCAAGTTTCCACTGGCTGCCGCAGCAGATTCAGACTGGCATCCAGCGGGTATTTCCCCTGTCGCATTTTATCCAGTACGCCCTGTTGAATCCCTTCAGTTTTATATTCCAGCGGCGTCGTCAGTGGAATAATGTCGAGAAAGCCTCGGGTCAGGAAATTTTCATCTTCATCATTCAATTGCGCAGCGCGCGGTTCTTTGGTCGAGGGTGCGCGCAGCCATTGGGTGTTAGCGCAATCTTTCAGTGGTGTCACATCGCCCATGGCATCCCGGAAAAGGTCTTCATCGTCAAGGTTCATGGTTTCGTCTCACGCCTGGTGGTTTGCTGAACGCAACATGCCGTTCAAAAGCAAAATAGTAGCAAAGGATTTTTGGCATCACATCTGCACGTTTTGTCTGATGACAAACGGTGAACAGATGTAAACATGGAAAGAAAACGTGCCAGATCAATAAACGCGTTGGCATCCAGGTTGCGTAAACGCAGGAATACCCTCCTTTGTTGGGGTTTTTAGGATTATTACTGCTCGGATGAGTTCACTTAACCAATAAAAATGTTAAAATTGACAGCAGTCAATAATCACCGAGCGAACCTATATGATCCAGGAAAAACGCAGCATTCGACGTATTCAGTCAGGCGGTTGTGCCATCCATTGCCAGGATTGCAGCATTAGCCAATTGTGTATTCCCTTCACGCTGAACGAACACGAACTTGATCAGCTGGATAATATCATCGAACGCAAAAAGCCGATTCAGAAAGGCCAGACGCTGTTCAAAGCCGGTGATGAACTGAAATCGCTTTACGCTATCCGCTCCGGCACCATTAAAAGCTACACCATTACTGAACAGGGTGATGAACAAATTACCGGTTTCCATCTTGCCGGAGACCTGGTCGGCTTTGATGCCATTGTTGGCGCGCATCACCCCAGTTTCGCCCAAGCGCTTGAAACGGCTATGGTGTGTGAAATTCCTTTTGAAACCCTCGACGACCTTTCCGGTAAAATGCCCGCACTGCGCCAGCAGATGATGCGTCTGATGAGTGGCGAAATTAAAGGCGATCAGGACATGATCCTGTTGCTATCGAAAAAGAACGCGGAAGAGCGCCTGGCTGCTTTCGTCTGGAACCTGTCGCGCCGTTTCGGTCAGCGTGGTTTCTCACAACGTGAATTCCGTTTGACCATGACTCGCGGAGACATTGGTAACTACCTGGGACTAACGGTAGAAACCATCAGCCGCTTACTGGGTCGCTTCCAGAAAAGCGGTATGCTGGCAGTAAAAGGCAAATACATCACCATTGAAAACCATGCATTGTTAGCAGAACTGGCTGGCCAGACTGAGCAAGCTGCGTGATTCTGTGCCGGGTCGATAAATGTTATTTTATTGATCCGGCAACAACTTTTCCTCTTCTGCCCTGCGCCAACTTAGGCTATCTTTAATCCAACTTGCTTTGGTTTGAGGAGATTGCCTTATGTCCCGGTACCAAAATATTCTGGTTGTGATTGACGCCCAGCAGGATGACCAACCCGCGCTGCGCCGTGCGGTGTATCTCAATCAACGTATCGGCGGAAAAATCAAAGCTTTCCTGCCTATCTACGACTTTTCCTATGAAATGACCACCTTGTTGTCGCCTGATGAGCGGTCCAATATGCGTAAAGGGGTGATCAGCCAACGAACCGAGTGGATTCGCCAACAGGCCCATGCCTATCTGGATGCTGGCGTTGACATCGAGATCGCCGTGGTGTGGCACAACCGACCTTACGAGGCGATTATTCAGGAAGTGATGGCGCATCAGCATGACTTAGTGCTGAAAATGGCCCATCAACACGATCGCTTAGAAGCGGTGATTTTTACCCCGACAGACTGGCATCTGTTGCGTAAATGCCCATGCCCGGTGTGGATGGTGAAAGATCAGCCCTGGCCGGAAGGCGGCAAAGCGGTGGTGGCGGTCAATCTGGCGAGCGAAGAACCCCATCATGATGAGCTTAATCAGAAACTGATCCGCGAAACCGCGCTGTTGGCCGACATGGTCAACCACACGGAAGTTCACCTGGTCGGCGCTTACCCGATTACCCCTATCAACATCGCTATCGAGTTGCCAGACTTCGACCCCAGTGTTTACAACGATGCGATCCGCGGCCAGCATCTGGTGGCCATGAAAGCCTTACGGCAGAAATTCTCCATCGGCGAAGAGTTTACCCACGTGGCAAAAGGTTTGCCCGAGGAAGTCATTCCGGATATCGCTTCACATCTGGAAGCCGGTATTGTGGTGCTGGGCACCATTGGGCGTACTGGTTTATCCGCGGCGTTTTTGGGGAATACCGCGGAACAAGTGATTGACCATCTGCGCTGTGATTTGTTGGCGATCAAACCTGACGATTTTAAATCGCCGATTGATTACGACGATGAAGAAGACGAAGACGATTAAAACAACAAGGGCGACCATCTGGTCGCCCTTCTTCTTACTGCGGTAACGGCTTACAGAGCGCGCAGAATACCTTCTACGCTGGCTTTGGCATCGCCAAACAACATTTGGGTGTTGTCTTTAAAGAACAGTGGATTCTGCACACCCGCATAGCCGGTGTTCATCGAACGCTTGAACACGATAACGTTCTGCGCCTTCCACACTTCCAGCACCGGCATACCCGCGATAGGACTGCGCGGATCTTCCTGCGCCGCCGGGTTAACAGTGTCATTGGCACCGATAACCAGTACGGTATCGGTGTCGCTGAAATCATCGTTAATCTCGTCCATTTCCAGCACCACGTCATACGGCACTTTCGCTTCCGCCAACAACACGTTCATGTGGCCTGGCAAACGACCGGCAACCGGATGGATACCGAAACGCACTTTGATGCCACGCGCACGCAGTTTTTCGGTGATTTCCGCCACCGGATACTGTGCCTGCGCCACCGCCATGCCGTAGCCAGGGGTGATGATCACCGAAGTCGAGTTTTTCAGCAGTTCTGCGGTCTCTTCGGCCGTGATCTCACGATGCTCACCCTCTTCTTCGCTTTCCCCACCGACACTCACGTCTGTGCCAAAACCACCGGCAATCACGCTAATGAAAGAGCGGTTCATCGCTTTACACATAATGTAAGAGAGGATGGCACCGGAAGAACCGACCAGCGCACCGGTCACGATCAGCAGGTCGTTGCTCAGCATAAAACCTGCAGCCGCTGCAGCCCAACCGGAGTAGGAGTTCAGCATTGAGACCACCACGGGCATATCCGCACCGCCAATCGAGGCCACCAAATGCCAACCGAACACCAGCGCAATCACGGTCATCAACAGCACCGCAACCACTTGCGAAGCGGTGCTGTCCGTCTGAACAAACCACAGCATCAGCAGGAAGGAAACCACCAGCGCCGCCAGATTCATTTTATGGCGATGCGGCAGCATCAGCGCTTTTGACGAAATCTTGCCGCGCAGTTTGCCAAACGCCACCAGGGAACCGGTGAAGGTTACTGCACCGATAAAGATGCCGAGGAACACTTCCGTCAGATGGATATTCTCCATCACCGGTGCCAGACCCGGTGCGTGGTCCAGGTAGCTGTTGAAGCCCACCAGTACCGCAGCCAGACCCACGAAGCTGTGCAGAATCGCCACCAGCTCTGGCATTTCCGTCATTTCGACTTTCTTCGCCAGACGCACGCCTATCGCACCACCGATCACCATCGCCAACAGGATCCACGCAACGTTACCG
>NZ_BBOC01000050.1:0-41178 GCF_001485335.1 Type-D symbiont of Plautia stali
TCCTCACCATCGCTTGATCGGTACCCTCTCCCATTTTGGGAGAGGGTTAGGGTGAGGGAAAACATCAGCACGATTACCACCCCAGCACTAACTGCCGTTCCAGCTGGGGATCCACCAGCGTCACATGCAATCCCACCAGCCGTACACCACGCCCTGCGCGCCGCTCATCCCACGCCTGGCGAGCGACGGCGATCATGTCATCCTTGTTTAACACCTGCCAGACGTGCTCTTGCGTGGTCTGCTGGAAATCATTGAACTTAAGCTTCACACCCTGTCGCGCGATCTGCTTATCGGGACGAATGTTGGTTAGCCGACGATCCAACTCCTCATAGAGGAAATCGATAATCGCCAGACACTGCTCCCAGCTGTGAATGTCTTCCATCAACGTCCGTTCGACCCCCAGTGATTTGCGCTCACGCTCCACCACCACATCGCGGTCATCAATGCCGTTGCTGCGTTCCCACAACACACGCCCGAACTTGCCAAAGCGTTTCAGCAGCAGCGCCAGATCGCTGCGCTGTACATCCGCGCAGGTGTGCAATCCCATCTCTTCCAGCTTTTTGGTGGCCACTTTGCCAACGCCGGGAATTTTGCTCAGCGGCAGCGTCAGTAAAAAGTCAGGCATGACCTGCGGCGTAATCACATATTGCCCATTGGGCTTATTCAGATCCGAGGCGATCTTGGCGAGGAATTTAATCGGTGCGATACCCGCCGAGGCGGTTAAGCCGGTTTCACGCAGGATATCAGCACGGATCGCCTGCGCCATGAGCGTAGCTGAACCCTGGCAATGCCCGCTGTCGGTGACATCCAGATAGGCTTCATCCAGTGAGAGCGGTTCAACCAGTGCGGTATAGCGCGAGAAGATATCGCGAATCTGGCGTGACGCCTCTTTATAAGCATCAAAACGCCCAGGCAAGAGCCTGAGATGCGGACACAGCTTCAGCGCCGTTGCGGTTGGCATTGCGCTGCGCACGCCGTATTTACGCGCTGGATAGTTGGCGGTGCTGATCACCCCGCGCTGCACGCGGCTGCCGCCGATGGCGATGGGAATATCACGTAATGAGGGATCGTCGCGCATTTCCACCGCTGCGAAAAAGCAGTCCATATCAACATGAATGATTTTACGCATACGCCCTCCGAATACTGGATAAGTATACAGCAGCGAAAAATATCGGCAATAAATGTTGTGCGACGAATTAAAGTTTACAAAATTCTGGTCGTAATCCCTTTAGGAATGCACCATTTTCACCGACACTGACTTGATTAAACGTCAGACAATGTTAATGTTGCGCTGCGGTAGCGGATATTTCCGATAATGCAATACCAAGACGCTCAGCGTCATCGTCTCTCTTCACTTCAAGGTATACACAGAATGGGCAGAATCGCATTGTTGCTTGCGATGATTCTTATGCCAGTCCTTAGCTGGGCAATTTCGCCAGAGCCAACCCAACCGTCGGCTCCGGTGAGCAAAGAGTTAAAGAAACAGTTACTTGGCACCCCCGTTTTTATTCAGATTTTCAAGGAAGAGCGTACGCTGGAACTGTACGGCAAAATCGGTAATGAATATCGTCTGCTGGACAGCTATCGCATTTGTAATTTCTCTGGCGGTTTAGGGCCTAAACGTCGTCAGGGCGATTTTAAGAGTCCGGAAGGGTTTTATAACGTTAAGCTCAACCAGCTAAAACCGGACAGCCGTTTTTACCGCGCAATTAACACCGGATTCCCGAATCAATACGATCGCGATAAAGGTTATGACGGTAACTATTTGATGATCCATGGTGATTGCGTATCGATTGGCTGCTACGCCATGACCAATGCATCGATGGATGAGATCTTCACTTACGTTAACGCCGCGCTGCGTAACGGTCAGCAGGACGTGCAGATTAATATCTTCCCGTTCCATATGACCGACAGCAACATGCAGCGTCATCGTTACTCGACGTACATCAACTTCTGGCGTGAACTGCAGCCGGGCTATGCGTACTTTGAAAAGTACCATGTGCCGCCGACGGTGAATGTGACCACCACCGGGCAATATGCGGTCAACAGCACGCCGGTGATTTCAACACCGGATGCTGCCTCGAAGTCATTCCTGGCGCTCACCCAGGCAAAATAATGCCCACTCGCCTGGCACTATCCGGTGCCAGGTTTCATTCCCCGTCAGCGGCTGTGTCGCAATTACTGTCACCACATCTTTTGGCGTGGTTTGCTGCAAAAAATCAATCTCTACATCCTGATCGAGCAAGGTGGCTTTGCCAAACGGCGCACGGCGCGTAATCCAATACAGGTTGGTTGAGCAGAACGCCATCAGGTAACGCCCGTCAGACAGCAGCATGTTAAACACGCCCTTCTGCCGCAGTTCGCCTGCCAGCTCAGCAATATAGCGAAACACCGCTGGCCAGTTGCCCGGCGTACGCGGATAGCGCTCAGCCAGTTTATGCAGGATCCAGCAAAATGCCTTCTCGCTGTCCGTTTCACCCACGGGTCGAAAATGGCCGGTTTCCAGTTGGCGATAGCCTTTTAGCTGCCCATTGTGCGCGTAAGTCCAGTTGCGGCCCCACAGCTCACGGGTAAAGGGATGCGTATTTTCCAGCGACACTTCACCACGGTTCGCCTGGCGGATATGTGCCACAACCGAATGCGATTTGATCGGGTATTCCTGCACTAAGCGGGCAATCGGTGAGTTAAAGCTGGGTTGTGGATCTTTGAAGGTGCGGCAGCCTTTCCCTTCATAAAAGGTAATGCCCCAGCCATCTTTGTGCGGCCCGGTTCCACCGCCACGCTGCACCAGACCGGTAAAACTGAAACAGATGTCCGTAGGGACATTGGCGCTCATCCCGAGCAATTCGCACATAGCAACCGCCTTAAGTCAGAACCTCCCACGCGGGTGGGAGGGACACGTCATTACTTAACCATCTCTTTTTCGACCAGCAGCATCAAGATATGAATCACTTTAATGTGAATCTCCTGAATGCGGTCGGCATAGCCAAAGTGCGGTACACGAATTTCGATATCCGCCGTGCCAGCCATTTTGCCGCCATCTTTACCGGTCAGGGTAATCACTTTCATGCCTTTAGCACGTGCCGCTTCCACCGCTTTGATGATGTTTGCGGAGTTACCGGAGGTCGACAGACCGAGCAGTACATCGCCTTCACGGCCCACAGCTTCGATATAGCGTGAAAAGACGTAGTCATAGCCGAAATCATTACTCACGCAGGAGAGATGGCTGACATCAGAGATGGCAATTGCCGGGTAGCCAGGACGATTTTCACGGTAGCGCCCGGTCAGCTCTTCAGCGAAGTGCATCGCATCACAGTGTGAGCCACCGTTGCCGCAGGAGAGCACTTTGCCACCGGCCTTGAAGCTATCAGCCAGCAGCACCGCGGCGCGCTGAATTGCGTGAATGTTCGCTTCATCACTCAGAAACTTGTTGAGCGTATCGGCTGCTTCATTAAGTTCCGAGCGAATAATGTCCTGATACATAGGGATGTCCTTTAGAGGAAAGATTGACCCTGCAAGTTTAACGGAATGGGGCAAAGCCGCAAAGCGCCCGCATCGAGTAAAAACACCTTGTGAGCTAACCGTTTCGCGTGTTCTTGACGGCAAGCGGTGATTTTGTGAGTTCCGTTGTAATTGCGATGTAAACAGATTGCTAAATCTCGTCCGCTGCTCTAAACCTTAATGCATAACAGGTCAGACCTCTTACAACTTACGGAGCAGTTCATTATGTTGCTTGCCTCGATTGTCGCAACGCTGATTTTGATTAGCGCCCTCTTCTACCATCAAGTGTCGCTGCGCATCAGCAGCGTGGTTCTTCTGCTGTGGACGGCAGGACTCGCCGCTGCAGGCCTCTGGACGCCTTGGCTGCTTCTGCCTTTGGCGATTATCCTGCTGCCTTTCAATTTGCCAGCCATGCGCCGCAGCATGTTCTCTAAACCGGCGCTGCACAGCTTCCAGAAAGTGATGCCGCCGATGTCTCGTACGGAAAAAGAGGCCATCGATGCCGGTACCACATGGTGGGAAGGCGACCTGTTCCGCGGCAAACCAGACTGGCAGAAACTGCATAACTATCCTCAACCGCGTTTAACGGAAGAGGAACAAGCCTTTATTGATGGGCCGGTTGAAGAAGCCTGTCGCATGGCCAACGATTACCAGATCACCCACGAGTTGGCTGATTTGCCACCCGAGCTGTGGGCCTATCTGAAACAGCATCGTTTCTTCGCCATGATCATCAAGAAAGAGTATGGCGGCCTCGAATTTTCGGCGTATGCACAAGCGCGCGTCCTGCAAAAGCTGGCGGGCGTATCGGGCATTCTGGCGATTACCGTTGGTGTACCAAATTCACTCGGCCCAGGCGAATTGCTGCAACATTACGGCACTGATGAGCAGAAAGATCACTATCTGCCGCGTTTGGCGCGTGGTGATGAAATTCCTTGCTTCGCGTTAACCAGCCCGGAAGCGGGTTCGGATGCTGGTGCCATTCCCGATACCGGTGTGGTGTGCATGGGTGACTGGCAGGGTCAGCAGGTGCTGGGTATGCGCCTGACCTGGAACAAGCGTTATATCACTCTGGCACCGATTGCGACCGTGCTGGGCTTAGCCTTTAAACTGTCCGATCCCGATCACTTACTGGGCGATGTCGAAGAGTTAGGCATTACCTGTGCATTAATTCCGACTCAAACTCCCGGCGTGGAAATTGGTCAACGCCACTTCCCGCTCAACGTGCCGTTCCAGAATGGTCCAACGCGCGGCAAAGATATTTTCGTACCGATCGATTTCATCATCGGTGGTCCAGCCATGGCCGGTCAGGGCTGGCGCATGCTGGTTGAGTGCTTATCAGTAGGCCGTGGCATCACTTTACCATCCAACTCGACCGGCAGCCTGAAGAGTATCGCGTTGGCGACCGGGGCTTATGCGCACATTCGCCGCCAGTTCAAAGTTTCCATCGGCAAGATGGAAGGGATCGAAGAGCCACTGGCGCGCATTGCGGGCAACGCCTACGTGATGGATGCCGCTGCAACCTTGATCACCAGCGGCATTATGCTCGGTGAAAAACCGGCGGTGCTGTCCGCCATCGTGAAGTATCACTGCACCCATCGTGGTCAGCGCGCGATTATTGATGCGATGGATATCGCAGGCGGTAAAGGCATCATGCTCGGTGAGAACAACTTCCTGGCTCGTGCTTACCAGGGCGCGCCGATTGCTATCACAGTGGAAGGCGCCAATATCCTGACCCGTAGCATGATCATCTTTGGTCAGGGGGCGATTCGCTGCCATCCTTGGGTGTTGGAAGAGATGAACGCGGCCGCCAAAAATGATCTGGTTGCTTTTGACCGCGCACTCTTCAGCCATATCGGCCATGTCGGCAGTAACAAAGTACGCAGCCTGTGGCTTGGCTTAACCGGCGGTCGCACCAGCGCTGCGCCAACCCGTGATGTGACGCGTCGCTACTACCAGCAACTCAACCGCCTCAGCGCCAACCTCGCGCTGCTGTCAGATGTTTCAATGGCGGTGTTAGGCGGCAGCCTGAAACGCCGTGAGCGTATCTCTGCGCGCTTAGGCGATGTGCTGAGTCAGATGTATCTGGCGTCCGCCACGCTGAAACGCTATGACGACGAAGGCCGCAACGAAGCGGATCTGCCGCTGGTGCATTGGGGCGTCCAGGATGCGCTGCATCAGGCGGAAGTGGCGATGGACGATCTGCTGCGTAACTTCCCGAATCGTTGGGTCGCGGGCGCACTGCGCATGGTGATCTTCGCCGGAGGTAAACACTGCCCAGCACCATCAGACAAACTGGACCATAAACTGGCGAAACTGCTGCAACTGCCATCCGCGACACGCACCCGTCTGGGACGCGGTATGTATTTGACGCCAAGCGAGCATAACCCAGCAGGCCAACTGGAGCAGGCGCTGCAGGATGTCATGGCAGCAGAAGTGATTCATGAACGTCTCTGCCAGCAGCAGAAAAAACATCTGTCCTTTACCCGACTGGATGCACTGGCGCAGCGTGCGTTGAAAGAGGGTTGGATTGATGAGAGCGAGGCGAAAGTGTTAACCCGAGCCGAAGCCAGTCGTCTGAAAGCGATTAACGTGGATGATTTTGCACCCGAAGCGCTGGCGGCCCCGAAGCCACAAACGCCCGCCAAAACACGCGAGAATGAAGCCGCGTAAGCCTAACCGGCGGCCCTCGGGCCGCCCTAAATTTATCCTGCCTGACGAATCCGCGCGATCAGCGCATCAACATCCGCAATATGGTCTGCTGCCAGAATCAAAGTCCGACCCAGCGTAATGCAGCTACGAATACATTCCGTACGCATCGTGTCATCAGTAATCTGTTTGAAATCGGCCACGTGCGACATCCCGACCGTGCGGCGAATCAGCTCCGTGCCGCAATAGCCAATGGTGTCACTCCACACTTTGCGCAGGAAGGCTTCAGCATAGCCCGGATAGGCCAGCGCAACGTCAGTGGTGTTCGCCTGTGCCAGTTCCAGGAAGCGGCGAGAGAATTGGCTCCACACTTCATGCACATCACTTAAGCGACGCTCACGCCCTTCCGCGGCTTCACGCGGTGCCAGTAAGCCCGGCAGGCAGCAGTAGTTAATCAGCAGATTGCCGATGGCGCTGCCAACATCAAAACCGATCGGGCCGAAATAGCCAAACTCAGCGTCAATCACCTTCAGGCTGCCGTCTGCCACAAAGATCGATCCGCTGTGCACATCGCCGTGTAATAAGGCTTCGGCATCCGCGAAGAAACGATGCTTCAGACCGGCAACGGCAATTTTCAGCGCATCGTCAGTGCGTAGGCTGACCACCAGCGACTCCAGCGCAGCGGGGTATTTATTGCGTTCGTGATCGATGAAGGGATCGTTGAAGAACAGGTCTTCGGTGATTTCGCACATTTCCGGGTTAATGAAACGCGCCACCTCGGCTTTTTTCTTGTGCGGATGCAGGAAGAAATCAGACGTATGGAACAGCGTCTGCGCCAGATACTCTCCCAGCTGATGACCGGCTTGAGGATAGTAAGCCCCTTTAACCAGTTCGCCGCGCCAGATGCGATGGCTGGAGAGGTCTTCCATCACCATAACTGCCAGTTCGGCATCGTAATGGGTGACGTTGACGGTGTGCGCTGGGCAGTGTTTATAGTGCTCAACCAGCGTCTGCGCCTCCAGACGCGCGCGATCCAGCGTTAGCGGCCAGGACTCACCAACGCAGCGTACGTAGGGCAATGCCTGCTTAACCACCACACGGCTCTGACCTTGATTATCAAAAATTTTAAAGACCAGGTTGAGATTACCATCGCCGATCTCTTCTGCGCTGACCAGCGCTGACGGATCGTCCACACCGCCAAATTTTTTAGCATATTCCACAGCATCAGCAGCGGTGAAGGTACGGTATTGCGACATTGCCTGTTCCTCGACATTCGATAGTAATAAGCCGTTTGGACGTCTATACATCCGTCACGCATGTTGGCACAATAGCCGCTATTAACGCAACAGGGATTTCACACCATGCAAACACTTCGTACCACCAGCCTTGAGGTCCGCGATAACCAACTGTGGATCCTCGATCAACAGGCGCTGCCACAACAACAGAACTGGCTGCCTGCGCACACCGTTGCCCAGTTGGTCGACCATATCCATGCGCTGCGTGTACGCGGTGCACCGTTAATCGGCCTGTCTGCCAGCCTGCTGCTGGCGCTGCTGGGTGAACAAGGCGTGGCGCGCGCTGAGTTAGCTGAAGCGCTGGAAGTGCTCAGGGCAGCACGTCCAACGGCGGTGAACCTGATGAACAATCTGGATCGCATGAAAAATGCGCTGACGGAGAGCGATCACGTTACGGCGCTGAGTACCGAGGCGCTGCGTCTGGTGGCGGAAGATAAGCAACTGTGTGACAACATTGCTCGTGCCGGATCGGCTTTGGTTAAGCCTGGCAGCCAACTGCTGACGCACTGCAACACGGGCGGCCTTGCCACGGCTGGCGTCGGTACCGCGTTGGGGGTGATCGCCCATGCGCATCAGCAAGGTTTGGTGAGCAATGTCTGGGTGGATGAAACCCGCCCTCTGTTGCAAGGAGGCCGCTTAACCGCATGGGAACTGGGCGAACTGAATATCCCTTACCAACTGATCACCGATTCAATGGCGGCCAGTCTGATGGCGCGCGGCGTGGTTGATGCGATTTGGGTCGGTGCCGATCGCATCGCGGCTAACGGCGATGTGGCCAACAAGATCGGCACCTACAGCCTGGCCGTGCTGGCGCACTATCACGGTATTCCCTTCTATGTTGCAGCACCGCACACCACGCTGGATCGCCTTTGCCCGAACGGCGAAGCGATTCCAATTGAACAGCGCGCCGCCAGTGAAGTCACCGGCGTGTCCGGCAGTTTTGGTCGTGTACAGTGGGCACCAGAGAATGCCGCCGTGTATAACCCGGCATTTGATGTCACGCCTGCGGCGTTGATCAGCGGTTGGGTGTTGGATACTGGCGTGGTGACGCCTGCGCAGGTGAAGGAAGGGATTTTTCAGCCGTAATCTTTGCCGTTGAGGACAAGGTCGCCATAAATGGCGACCTTACAATGGCCTGTAGGGTGCGCATTCATGCGCACCGATAATTACGCCAGGCGCGGATAGGAGTCAGCAATCTTGTCGCCGGTGAAGTTGGCGATCCAACCTTCCTGGTTATCAAAAATACGGATTGCCGTGAAGTGCGGCTCTGAACCCATATCAAACCAGTGCGCGGTTCCCTCTGGCACCGAGATCAGGTCATTCTTCTCACACAGAATCTGATACACCTCATTGCCAATGTGCAGGCAGAACAGGCCAGATCCTTCAACGAAGAAACGCACTTCATCTTCGCTGTGGGTGTGTTCATTGAGGAACTTCTCGCGGAGTACCTGTTTGTTGGGATTGTCCGCACGCATGCTCAGCACATCCCAGCTCTGATAGCCCTTCTCAGCCACCAGACGATCAATCGCATGTTGATACGCTTTGATCACCGTTTCCGCGTCAGGATCGTTACCCAGATCGCGATCCGCTTCCCAGCGTTCAAATCTAACGTTTTTGGCATTCAGTCGCTCGCGAATGGCTTCAGCATCGGTGCTGTGCCACACCGGCTGGCTGGCTTCGGTATCGCTAAAAATGGTCAGTGCACTCATGTTAAATCGACTCCGGTTTAATCTGGGAAAAATCATTCACCTGATGATGACGGCTGGCGTTATCCGCCTCGCCACGAATTAACTGCAATGTGTGCCAACCCGCCTCTGCTGCCGCATCGAGTTCCTGATGAATATCCGACAGGAACAACAAGGAAGAGGGGGCAAGGCCAATCTGTTCGGCAATATTGCGATACGATTGCACTTCACGTTTGGCACCGACAGCCGTATCAAAATAGCCGCTAAACAACGAGGTTAAATCACCTTCGTCGCTGTAGCCAAATAACAGTTTCTGCGCGGGGACCGATCCCGAGGAATAAACGTACAAAGCAATCCCCTGCTGCTGCCAGCGCTCAAATGCGGGCAGCACATCCGGATAGAGATGACCGGTGAACTGACCTTCAACATAGCCTGCGCGCCAGATCATGCCCTGTAGCGCTTTCAGGCCGGGGGATTTGCGGTCCTGATCGATGTAACCCAGAAGCGTAGTGATCACCTCTTCCAGCGTCGCCTGTGGCGCGTCGGACTCGGTGCGTACCGCATTCAGTGCCGCAATCACCTGTTCATCCGCCTGATTCTCGCGGACAAATGTTGCCAGATGCTGGCGCGCATAGGGGAACAGAACGTTGTGCACAAACTGAATATCGCTGGTGGTGCCTTCAATATCCGTAACAATCGCGCGAATCATTTGGCCTCCAGCAGGCGACGTTGTAGTTCACATTCAAACAGAAATTCCAGACCTTCCAGATGACGACGCGCTTCATTGACGTCTTTACCCCAGCAGGTCAAACCATGGCCACGCAGTAGAAATCCGTATTGCAGCGGCGTATCCGCGGCAAAGGCTTCAATACGCTGTGCCAACGCATCAATATCCTGGTCGTTATCAAACAGGGGAATCGAGACGGTGTTGAGGTGTGTGTCTTGACCGGCGAGGGTTTTCTGCATCTCGTAGCCACTCAGCAACAGCGCACTGCCCTTCTCAACGCGTGACAGCACGGTGGAATTAACGGTGTGCGTATGCAGCACGGCCCCCGCTTGCGGGAACAGACGATAGATTAAGGTGTGCAGCCCGGTCTCTGCTGAAGGTTTACGTCCCGAAGGCACAAGATTGCTGGCAATTTCTACCTGAATAAAGTCTTCACGCGTCAGGTTACCTTTGTCTTTGCCTGATGCGCTCAATAAGCAGTATTTCGCATCCTGGCGTACCGACATATTACCGCCGGTGGCAGGCGCCCAGCCTTTGGCACCAATCCAGTGGCAGGCGGCCACTAAATGTTCCAGTGGGAGAAAATCCGTCATAGCGATGTACAGGCTCCGCAGGTTAGATTTAGACGTCTAAGCGTCTCGATTGCCAAATATTACCATCCTGTTTATAGTGGCAGCAACACAGGGTTTCTCCGCATCGACATTCGCGCTTAAGGCCACTAAATAATGACGCAGCTCAACCTGATCCCCGAGAGCAAATTACCGGCGCTCGGCACCACGATTTTTACTCAAATGAGCGCCCTTGCCGCGCAGCACAATGCCATCAATCTGTCACAAGGTTTCCCGGATTTTGATGGCCCACACTATTTGCAGGAGCGTCTGGCCTATCATGTCAGCCAGGGCGCAAACCAATATGCACCGATGACCGGTGCGTTACCACTGCGCGAAGCGATTGCCGATAAAACCGTTGAGCTTTACGGCCATAAACCCGATGTGAACAGTGATATCACCGTGACCGCCGGTGCAACGGAAGCGCTGTATGCCGCGATCACGGCGTTGGTGCGTCCGGGCGATGAAGTGATCTGTTTTGATCCCAGCTATGACAGCTACGCGCCTGCGGTGCAATTGGCTGGCGGCGTATTAAAACGTATTGCATTGCAGCCGCCAGGGTTTCGCGTTGACTGGCCTGCCTTCCGCAGCCTGTTAAGCGCTAAAACCCGCTTGGTGATCCTGAACACGCCACACAATCCTTCTGCCACGGTGTGGCGTAAGAGTGATTATGCCGAGCTGTGGCAGGCCATCGCCGAGCAGGAAATCTATGTGCTGAGCGATGAAGTTTACGAACATATCTGCTTCGATGAAGAGGGCCATGCCAGCGTATTAGCCCATGCTGAACTGCGTCAGCGCGCCATTGCCGTCTCCTCTTTCGGCAAAACCTTCCACATGACCGGCTGGAAAGTGGGCTACTGTATCGCGCCTGCGGCTATCAGCGCGGAAATCCGTAAAGTGCATCAGTATCTGACGTTTTCGGTCAACACCCCGGCACAGTTAGCAATTGCCGACATGCTGCGTCAGGAGCCGGAACACTATCGCGATTTACCGACGTTTTATCGTGCACGCCGCGATTGTCTGGTGGATGCCTTGTCCTCCAGCCGCTTCAAAGTGCTGCCGTGCGAAGGCACCTACTTTGTATTGCTGGACTACAGCGCGATTTCCGATCTGGATGACGTCAGTTTCTGCCAGTGGCTGACCAAAGAAGTCGGCGTGGCCGCCATTCCGCTGTCGGTATTCTGCGCCGATGCTTTCCCGCACAAGCTGATCCGCCTGTGCTTTGCCAAACAAGAAGCGACGCTTATCGCCGCTGCGGAGCGTTTATGTCAGATTTAAAAATTACCGTTCTGCAGGAAACCCTGAGCTGGATGGATGGCGCGGCTAATTTGCGCCATTTTGACGGCGTGCTGAAAGGCATTGAAGGCCGCGATCTGATTCTGCTGCCGGAAATGTTTACCACCGGCTTTGCTATGGAAGCCGCGGAAAGTTCGCTGCCGCAAGAGCAAGTAGTCGAGTGGTTGCACCATCATGCCAAAGCCAGCAATGCGCTTGTCGGCGGCAGTGCAGCCATTCAAACGGAAAAAGGGGCGGTTAACCGTTTCCTGTTGGTGGAACCGAATGGCACGCTACATCAGTACGATAAGCGCCATCTGTTCCGCATGGCGAATGAGCATCAGCACTATGTACCGGGTGAGACGCGTGAAGTGTTTACCTGGCGCGGCTGGCGTATTCTGCCGCAGATTTGCTACGACCTGCGTTTCCCGGTGTTCTCCCGTAATCACAACGATTACGATCTGGCGCTTTACGTTGCCAACTGGCCTGCACCGCGTGCCCTGCACTGGCAGTCTCTGCTGTTAGCCCGTGCCATTGAAAATCAGGCTTACGTGGCTGGTTGTAACCGCGTTGGTAGCGACGGCAACAGCCATCAATACAGTGGCGATAGCCGGATTATTTCGCCATTGGGTGAGATTCTGGCCGCAGGCGAGCCTTTCGCCCGCACCCGCCTGGATGCAGAGCTGTCGCTGGACGATCTTCGAGCGTACCGCGAACGCTTCCCCGCGTGGCGCGATGCTGATGCGTATACGTTGAAGTAATAAAAAACCCCGGCAAGCCGGGGTTTTTATTTATCTGAACAGCATTACAAATCGAAGCGGTCCAGGTTCATCACCTTGGTCCAGGCGGCGACGAAGTCATTCACAAACTTCTGTTTGGCATCGCTGCTGGCGTACACTTCGGCCAGCGCACGCAGGATGGCGTTGGAACCGAATACCAGGTCTGCACGTGTAGCGCTGTACTTCACTTCACCACTGGCACGATCGCGGCCTTCAAACAGCTCGCTGCTTTCATCCGTGGCGCGCCACGCGGTGCGCATATCCAGCAAATTAACGAAGAAGTCATTGCTCAATACGCCAACACGATCGGTGAACACGCCATGCTGGCTGCCATCAAAGTTGCTGCCCAGCACGCGTAAGCCACCGATCAATACCGTTAATTCCGGTGCGCTCAGCGTCAGTTGTTGGGCTTTATCCAGCAGCAGGGTTTCGGTAGAAGAACCACCAGCAATACGACGATAGTTGCGGAAACCATCGGCCATTGGCTGCAACACATCAAACGACTCGACATCGGTTTGATCCTGACGCGCATCCACACGCCCCGCCGTGAACGGTACCTGCACCGCCACGCCAGCGGCGGCAGCCGCCATTTCAATGCCGACGCTTCCCGCCAGCACAATCACATCTGCCAGGGAGGCTTTGCCAGACGCTTGCTGAATTTTTTGCAGCGTTGGCAGCACATCGTTGATCACGCTGGCATTGACCGCCCAGCTGTTTTGTGGTGCCAGTGCCAGACGTGCACCGTTAGCACCACCGCGCTTATCACCGCCACGGAAGGTTGAGGCTGAAGCCCAGGCCACAGACACTAACTGGCTGGCGCTTAAGCCGGATGCGGCAATTTTTGCTTTCAGATCGGTGATATCGTCCGCTGTCGGCTGATGCGTGGCCGCCGGTAACGGGTCCTGCCACAGCAGATCTTCCTTCGGCACTTCTGGACCGATGTAACGCGCTTTTGGCCCCATATCACGGTGGGTCAGTTTGAACCAGGCGCGGGCAAAGGCTTCATTGAACGATTGCGGATCGTTGAGGAAGCGACGTGAGATTTTCTCAAATTCAGGATCAAAGCGCAGCGTCAGGTCAGTCACCAACATGGTCGGTTTACGCTTTTTCTCCGGGTCGAATGGATCGGGGATAATCGCTTCGGCATTCACCGCTTCAAACTGGATCGCACCCGCTGGGCTGTGGGTCTGTACCCATTCGTATTTGAACAGGTTCTCGAAGAAGTAGTTGCTCCACTGGGTTGGCGTCTGGGTCCAGACCACTTCAAGACCAGAAGTGATGGCATCCGCACCGGCACCGCTGCCGTAACTGCTGTTCCAGCCTAAGCCCTGTGCTTCCAGCGGTGATGCTTCAGGATCGGCACCGACGTGGCTGGCAGCCGCCGCACCGTGCGTTTTACCCAGAGTATGACCACCGGCAATCAGCGCGACGATCTCTTCATCGTTCATGCCCATATTGCCGAAGGTGGCGCGAATCGCCGGTGCCGCTGACTTTGGATCGCCGCTGGCTTCTGGTCCTTCCGGGTTAACGTAGATCAGGCCCATTTCAGTAGCACCGACCGGTGCGTTCGCCAGGCTCTCTGGATGGCGATGCGCCAGCCACTCTTTCTCGTTACCCCAATCCACATCCAGATCCGGTTCCCACACATCTTCACGGCCTGCGCCGAAACCAAAGGTACGGAAGCCCGCGTTTTCCAGCGAGACGTTACCCGCCAGGATGTAGAGGTCGGCCCAGGAGATTTTCTGGCCATATTTTTGCTTCACCGGCCACAGCAGGCGACGCGCTTTATCAAGGCTCACGTTATCCGGCCAAGAGTTGAGCGGTGCAAAGCGCTGCTGACCACGGCCCGAACCGCCGCGACCATCTACGGTACGGTAGGTACCGGCACTGTGCCACGCCATGCGAATGAACAGCCCAATATAGCTGCCCCAGTCGGCTGGCCACCAGGATTGGGAGTCGGTGAGGATGGCACGAATATCGGCTTTCAGCGCTGAATAGTCCAGCTTGCTGAATTCGTCACGGTAGTTGAACGTGTCACTGAGGGGGTTGGAACGGTTGGAATGCTGGCTTAGCAGATCGACACGCAGTTGATTGGGCCACCAGTCACGGTTAGTCGTGCCATCGCCGGCACCACGTGCAGGTGGATTAGGATTTTCCGCGCCCCCATGATGGAAGGGACATTTACCTGAGGCTGCTACATTATCGTTATCATTTGACATGCTCATTTTCGGCTCCGTTAGCTTCTCGTTGTGCAATTAAGATAACCGCACATAATGATAGCTTAAACTTGGAATAACCGAAGATTTTGATAGTTTTAGTCTTTCAAAAGAAGAGTGTGAAGTGCCACACATAACATCGGCTTGTTGATGGCGAGGTGCGCATAAATGCGCACCGTACAGTCCCGCACCTGTAGGGGCGCCATTTATGGCGACCGCTGGTGAAACAGAGACCGATCAACTGCCGCGATACGTTGACCACGACCACGGCGAAATCAGGAACGGCAGATGATAATGGCTACCCGCTGCACCTATCACGAAATCAATTTGCGCGCTGACATACAGGGCATCACGGCCATCCGCGGCAAAGTAGTCACCGATTTCGGCAGTGAGTCGGTAATGGCCGGGCGCAAGGGGTTCTGGCGTAAGGTCTTTCAGGCGGCCATCACTGTCGGTTTCCCCTTCCGCCAATGGCAGCCAGCCTTCCGGACTGTTCTGCTCCAGTGAAATGGCCACGCCAATCGCGGGTTTACCCAACGCGGTGTCCAGAATGTGCGTAGTAATGGTGCTCATACGATGCTCTCCTTTAAGCGTAACAGAGTGATTTCCCGCAACTGCGTCAGCGCTTCTTGCTGCTCGGTTTCATCATCATTGTTGAGCCTGCGCTGCAACTCCGCCAGCATCTCCTCGCCACTGCGTCCTTTGGCTCGGATCAAAAACACCCGACCAAAGCGCTGCTCATAGGATTGATTGCCCGCCAGCATGGCAAATTGTAATGCGCCATCAGCCTTCTGCATCGCTGACTGCTCATTGCGCGACAATGACGCCTCTTTACCCACACCTTGCGCTTTTTCACCAATGCGAGGATGAGCACTTAACGCTTGCTCCAGTTCTGCACGTTGCCAATTCTGCGCCAGGCGATCGGCTGCGCTGTGCAGCGCGGCCAGATCGTCAAAAGGACGTGCAGCAACCACCGCCCGTTGCCAGCTGGGAATCGCCACGCAGTGTGCTATCGCAACCTGCGCATCGGCGTCAGCGGCCTGATTAAAACTTGCCAGATCCATGCCATCACTCCCTCAACTACGCGCCAGATCGCACACCGCTTGCAGATACGCCTGCACACCATAGGCCACGTCAACCGTTTGTACGGACTCCGCCGGATGATGGCTGATGCCGCGATGATTACGCACAAATAACATCCCAACCGGCCAGCGTTCTGCAATCGCTATCGCATCGTGACCGGCACCGCTCGGCAACGACACACTGCGGCCCTGTACGGTTTCGACGGCGTGGCTCAAGGCCTGCTGTAAGCGCGCATCACAGGTGGTGGCAGCAATGCGATAAAACTCGTTCGAGGTAAACGTCAGGCCACGGCGCAAGGCAATCGCTTGTGCCTGGGTTAACAGCATCGACTGCAAACGCTCCAGCGGCTCATCCACTGGACCACGGACATCCAGCGACAGCTGAACCTCGCCAGGGATAACGTTCACGGCGCCCGGTAAACAGTTTAAGGTGCCGACGGTGGCGACCAGCTGTGGATCTTGCTCACGTGTGGTCTGCTCAACAAACACCATCCATTCCGCCGCAGCGGCCAGCGCATCTTTACGATGTGCCATCGGCACGGTGCCTGCATGACCTGCCTCACCGATAAAACTGCAGTTCAGGCGGCGTGCACCGTTGATGGCGGTGACGACTCCCAGCGCCAGATCTTCCTGCTCAAGACAAGGCCCTTGTTCGATATGCAGTTCAAGGTAAGCAGCAATATCGTTCACGTCACGTGCCGCCTGCATAATCTTTGTCGCATCCAGCCCAACATCCTGCATCGCTTCTGCAACCGTAATGCCGTTTCCATCTGGGTGCGTCACCCAGCTTTCTGGCCAGGTGCCGGTAATACCGCGACTGCCCAGCAGCGTGATACCAAAACGCGTGCCCTCTTCATCGCCGAAGCCGACGATCTCAATCGCCAGCGGCAGCCGCTGTTGATGGTCGTGTAACCACTGTACCGTTTCGATGGCACTCAGCACGCCCAGCATGCCGTCATAACGCCCCGCGTTGCGTACGGTGTCGAGATGGGAGCCCAGCAATAGCGCTTTCGCCCCCGGTTCTGCCGCTTCATATCGGCCGCAGATGTTGCCGACCGCATCCTGCCAGGTGGTCATGCCAGCCGCCTGCATCCACTCTGCAACACGGGCGTTGGCGCGAACCTGCTCAGGGGACAAATAGACGCGCGTCAGGCCCTCTTCACTTTCGCTGATCTCAGCCAGTGCATCGCAGCGCGTCATGACACGAGCGGCGGCGGCTTGCGCCTCGCTGGCGGTCATCAGGCTGTTGCTCATGCGTGGCTCCCATAATGATCCCACGCGGCCTGCAATGCTGCGCCCTGAGTGGAACGGAAACCAACGTGATTGAGCACGGCTTCCAGCGCGCTCAGCGTTTGCATCACGCAATCTTTACGCGCGTTGTAACCCATGGTGCCGATACGCCACACTTTGCCGTGCAGAGGACCAAATGAGGTACCGATCTCAATGCCGAAATCTTCCAGCACCAGCTTGCGCACCTGATCGCCATTCACACCCTGCGGGATCACCACGCCGAGCACATTATTCATCTTGTGTTTCAGATCGCCAAAAGTCTCAAGACCCATGCCCTGAATGCCTTTCAGCAACGCCTCACCGTGCAGTTTATGACGCGCGATACCGTTATCCAGACCTTCCTGCATCATCAGACGTGCGCATTCACGTGCACCGAACAGGGCAGTGGTGGCTTCAGTGTGGTGGTTGAGACGTTCTGGTCCCCAGTAATCCATGATCATGCCGAGATCGAAATAGTTGGAGTAGATCATCTCGTCGTCGCCATCCTGATGATCCGCCGTACGAATGCCTTCTTCGACACACTTACGTTTGCGGATCACCGCTTCCATTTGCGGGCTGAGGGTGATCGGCGAGGTGCCAGAGGGGCCACCCAGGCATTTCTGCATACCTGCGGAAACCGCATCCACTCCCCACGCATCGGTCTCCAGTGCGTTGCCGCCCAGTGACGCGGTAGCATCGGTATAGAACAGCACACCATATTTCTGGCAGATCGCCCCCAGCTGCTCCAGCGGTTGCAGCATGGTGGTGGAGGTATCGCCTTGCACTGTCAACAGCAGACGCGGCTGTACCTTTTTGATCGCATCTTCGATCTGATCCGGCGTGAAGACTTCACCCCACGGCACCTCAATGGTATGCACTTCAGCACGGCAACGGCGGGCAATCTCACACAGCAGATGACCAAAGCGGCCAAATACCGGCACCAGCACTTTGTCACCCGGTCGGATGGCGGAGAGCAAAATCGCTTCAATGCCTGCGCGTGACGTGCCATTAATCAGCATGGTCCAGCGGTTTTCGGTACGGAATACGCCACGGTAGAGCGCCATCACTTCATTCATGTAGTGCGTCATCGCCGGATCGTACTGCCCCAGCAACTGGCTCGACATGGCGCGCAGCACGCGCGGATCGGCATTAATCGGGCCAGGCCCCATCAACAGGCGCTGCGGCGGATTGATTTGCGAAAACTGACTGATATCCATGGTGTATTCCTTATTGAAAACTTAGAGGCGCACGGTCGAAATAAACTGCTTCAGCTCAGCGGTTTGCGGGTTAGCGAACAGCGTTTTGCTGTCGCCCTGTTCCCAAACGCGCCCCTGATGCATAAAGACCACGCGATCGCCCACATCACGGGCGAAGTTCATTTCGTGGGTAACGAGGATCAGCGTCATGCCTTCGGCAGCAAGCTGTTCCAGCACTTTCAGCACTTCCCCCACCAGCTCGGGATCGAGCGCCGAGGTGATTTCGTCACACAATAAAACTTTCGGCTGCATCGCCAGCGCACGGGCGATCGCCACGCGCTGCTGTTGGCCGCCAGATAAATTGGCCGGGTAATAATTCAGACGCTCGCCGAGGCCGACTTTTTCCAGCATCTGTGCCGCCAGTTCACGGCATTCGGCCTCACTCTTTTTCAACACGCGACGCGGGGCCAGCATCACGTTTTCCAGTGCGGTCATGTGCGGGAACAGGTTAAAGTTCTGGAACACCATCCCTACCGAGCGGCTAATTTCGCGCGCTTGTGATTCACGGTCAGTGATGGTCATCCCGCCGAGTTTGATGCTGCCTTCCTGATAGCCTTCCAGCCCGTTCATGCAGCGGAGCAAGGTGCTTTTGCCTGACCCGCTGCGGCCGATGATCGAGATCACTTCACCGTGATCGACGTCGAGATCGACCCCTTTCAACACATGGTTGTCGCCGTAGTACTTCTGTACCTGATTAATGGTGATGAGCGGCATTGAATTTTTTCTCCAGGTACTGGCTGTAACGCGACAGCGGATAACACATCAGGAAGTAACCCAGCGCCACCAGGCCAAACACCTTGAAGGGCTGATACGTCACATTGTTCAAAATGGTGCCGGCTTTAGTCAGCTCAACGAAGCCGATAATCGATGCCAGGGCGGTGCCTTTAATCACCTGCACCGCAAACCCCACTGTGGGCGCGATGGCGATACGAATCGCTTGCGGCGCCACAACGCGGTACAACGTCTGTCCAAAATTCAGGCCGAGGCAGCGTGAAGCTTCCCACTGGCCTTTCGGCAAGGCACGAATACTGCCGTGCCAGATATCCACCAAAAATGCGCTGGTGTAGAGGGTTAGCGCCAGTGAGGCTGCGGTCCAGGGTGCCACGTCAATGCCGAACAAGCCCACGCCAAAGAAGGCAAGAAACAGCTGCATTAACAGCGGGGTGCCCTGAAACAGCTCGGTGTAGCAGCGAATCACGCGCGTCAGCCAGGGGCGCTTCAACAGGCGTAAAAACAGCAGCGGTAAGGTCACCAGCGTGCCGCCAAAGAAGGCCACCAGCGACAGTAAAATCGTCCAGCGCGCCGCCAGCAGCAGGTTGCGCAGGATGTCCCAGTCGGTAAACGTTGTCATGCAGGCTGCGCTCCAAACCATTTACGTCCCAGCGCCAGCAGCAGCTGTCGCATGGCAATCGACAACGCCAGATAGATCAACGTGGTCACCAGATAGACTTCAAAACTCAAAAAGGTACGCGACTGAATCAGGTTGGCGGCGAAGGTCAACTCTTCATAAGACACCTGAGACACCACCGAAGAGCCGAGCATCACAATGATGCACTGGCTCACCAACGCTGGATAAATGCGCTGCAGCGAGGGCGGCAACACCACGCGAATAAAGGTCTGGGTACGACTTAAACCCAATACCCGGCCCGCTTCCCACTGCCCGCGCGGCGTCACCTGAATTCCGGCACGAATAATTTCGGTGCTGTAGGCGCCGAGGTTAATCAACATCGCCAGCAAAGCAGCTTCGCCCGCCGTCAGTTTCAGACCAAGATTGGGCAAACCAAAGACGATAAAGAACAGCTGCACCACGAATGGCGTGTTACGAATCAGCTCGACATAGACGCCCCAGATACGGCTTGCCCAACTCGGTTTGCCACTGCGCAGCGCAGCACCGAGAATACCCAGGCTAACGCCGCCTACCGTGGCTAATACTGTTATC
This sequence comes from Type-D symbiont of Plautia stali, assembly GCF_001485335.1. Lineage (NCBI taxonomy): Bacteria > Pseudomonadati > Pseudomonadota > Gammaproteobacteria > Enterobacterales > Enterobacteriaceae > Type-D symbiont of Plautia stali. The sequence continues at coordinate 20,279 of NZ_BBOC01000050.1, forward strand.
TGAATCGTGACCCACAGCCCGGCCAGCAACTCTGGCCAGTGCGGCCAGAGATCTGCAAAATTGAGTTGCCCAATCATCGTGTTATGCGCCGAGGTTGGCTGGCAGTGGTGCTTTCAGCCACTCTTCCGACAGCTTGTTCAGGGTGCCATCTTTGATGCCCTGCTCAATCAACGCATTCACTTTGTCTTTCAGCGCCGGCTCGTCCTTCTTCAGGCCGATAAAGCACGGTGAATCTTTCAACATGAACTGTGGCACTGGCGCTTTTTCCGCGTTCTGGCGGGCAATCGCAGCAACCACCAGGTTGCCTGTGGCAACATATTGCACCTGTCCAGACAGGTAAGCCGACAGCGTGGTGTTGTTATCTTCATAACGTTTCACCTGCGCATCTTTCGGGGCAATATCGCTTAATACCATGTCTTCCACCGCACCGCGGGTGACGCCGATGGATTTGCCGCTCAATGCTGCGGCATCTTTCAGTGGTTCACCTTTCGGCCCGAACACGCCGAGGAAGAACGGTGCGTAAGCACGGCTGAAATCGATCACTTTCTCGCGCTCGGCGTTTTTACCCATGCTCGAAATCACCAGATCGACTTTATCGGTTTGCAGATAAGGCACACGGTTGGCACTGGATACGGGAACCAGCTGCAACTTCAGTTTCATCTGCTTCGCGAGGTATTTGGCCATATCGATGTCGTAGCCTTGTGGCTGCAAATCGGTACCTACTGAACCAAACGGCGGGAAGTCCTGAGGCACCGCAACGCGGATCACGCCACGCTTTTGGATATCCTGCAGCTGATCGGCCATGGCGCTGCCAACCTGAGCCATCAACAATGCTGCGCCTGCCACTGCCAGTAAAACTTTCTTCATTATGCACCCCGGTGAGTTTTCGTGAAACAAAAGATTCTTTATAAATCGATTTGCAACTAATGTGCCAACCAAACGCAAGGGAAGTGAAAGTCAGAAAAATCGAATGAATGCTGAGTTTTAGGCAAAAAAAACGGGCTTAGCGCCCGCAATTTTTTACGATCAAAAAAGGTGCAAAGCACCAAATTGGTGCCCCTTATCGGTGTTCTAACTCATCAAGGTGTTGATAAAGATCGGCTATCTGATGGATACGCTGGCGGCCCTGCGACAACATTTCATGCAGTAACGCATTGGCCAGCAGATTGATCAGACTCATTGCAGAGGCATAGCTATCAAAGGCGGAGACGCTATCCAGTGGCGCGCATAATTGCCAGGACGCCAGCGTGATGATGCCCTGCGCCTGCGGCTCACACAGCGCCAGCACAGGAATGTTGCTCTGCTGCAGTTGCTGCATCAGCGGGCGAATAATGCGTGGTCGACGACGAAACGCCATCACCACCACCATGTCCTCTGGCGTGATATCCACCAGCTCTTCGCCCAGCGTCTGACCAGGCTGCGGCAACACGTGCACCTGCGGGCGCGCCTGCATCAGCTGCTGACGCAAGTGCAAGGCCACCGGATAGGCGTTACGCATACCGATGATAAACACCCGTTTTGCCGCCCCCAGCGCCTGAATCACCTCGCCAAATTGCTGGGGATCGATGCTGTTGACCCACTGCGTCAGGTTAGCCATCTCCTGCTTATAGTGACGTGACAACAGCGTGTTACCTTGCACCGCATCACGGTTATCGGTCAGTGGCATGCCGCTTTGGCGCAACACGCGTAACTCGTCGCGCATGTCCTTGTATTTCTCATAGCCCAAACGTTTGAACAGGCGGCTGACTGTGGCCTTAGATACCCCGCTAAGCCTTGCCAGCTCTGCGCTGTTGTAGCTAATCAGGTCATCAAAATGGTCAAACACAAAATCAGCAATGCGCTGCTCTTGCGGCGACAATTGCGGATAGTGACTGCGAAGGCGTTCATCAAGCTGTTTCATCATTGGTCCTGTAACTTTCGTTTCATCACAAGCTAGCATAAATCGATCCAGATTAGGTGTTCGTCTAAAACTGGAACAGCTCTTGCTTGAATCTTTTCACCAACGGGCTAAGTCGGCTGGTACGCATAAATGCGTACCCTACAAAAAAGACTGTGCAACCGTAGGGTCGCCATTTATGGCGACCGCTAACAATGCGCGCGCAAATACGCACCCTACAAAGCAATATTCGAGAAGAGTTGATTATGATACAGAGCAACATGGCCCCGCTTGGGATGGCCGTCACCCCACATCATCTCGCCAGTGAAAGCGCTCTCGCGGTGCTGCGCGAAGGCGGGAGCGCCATTGAAGCGATGGTCGCTGCCGCTGCGACTATCGCGGTGGTTTATCCGCACATGAACGGTTTAGGCGGCGATGGCTTTTGGCTGGTCGTTCCGCCAAATGGTGATCCGATAGCCATTGATGCCAGTGGTGCAGCAGGCGCGCTGGCGCATCTCGACTTCTATCATGGTGAAAGTCATATCCCACATCGCGGCCCGAAAGCGGCGTTAACCGTCGCGGGCACGGTCAGTGGCTGGCAGGAAGCGTTAACGCTGGCGGCTGAACTGGGTACCACTCCACTGCCGCTTTCACGTTTGCTGCGCGACGCCATCCGTTATGCCGCCGACGGTATTCCCGTCACCGCCTCACAAGCTGCCGCCACCGCTGCCAAGCAACATGAGTTGCTGCACCAGCCTGGTTTTGCTGCCACCTTCTTACCCGACGGCACCGTGCCCGCGGCAGGCAGTCGCTTCACCCAGCCTGCGCTGGCCAATACGCTCAGCCTCCTCAGTGAGCAGGGTTTAGAGAGTTTCTATCGCGGCGAACTGGCACATCATCTGGCGCGTGAAATGACCGCGCTTGGTATGCCCATCACGCTGGAAGATTTGCAAAAGCAGCAGGCGCGTCGCTGTACGCCACTGCATCTGGCACACAGCGAGGGTGATGTCTGGAATATGACGCCGCCCACGCAAGGACTGGTATCGCTGGCGATCCTGGGCATCACCGATCGCCTGAATATGGCAGAGGCGGATGAAGCCCAAACTGTGCATCGCATCGTTGAAGCCACCAAAAAAGCCTTTGCGCTGCGTGACAAACACATCACCGATCCCCGCCACATCGACTTCAATGTGCAGGATCTGCTGGATGCTGAACACCTCGCCTCACTGGCGGCACAGGTTGATGATCAACAAGCAGCACCCTGGGGCACCGGAAAAGGGCCTGGCGATACCGTGTGGATGGGCGTGATGGACAGCAGCGGTCTGGCGGTCTCCTTTATCCAGAGTATCTACCATGAATTTGGCAGCGGCGTAGTGCTACCCGGCACCGGCATCACCTGGCAGAACCGCGGTGCCGCATTCAGCCTGCAGCCAGGCCACATGCTGGCGCTGGCACCCGGCAAACAACCGTTCCACACCCTCAATCCCGCAGCCGCTCGTCTCAAAGATGGCCGCACCATGGTGTACGGATCGATGGGCGGCGATGGGCAGCCACAGACGCAGGCCGCCATCTTTACCCGTCATGTGATCCAGGGCCAGCCATTGCAGCAGGCCGTAAGTGCGCCGCGCTGGTTGCTGGGACGTACCTGGGGCCAGTCCTCTGACTCACTCAAACTGGAATCGCGCATCGCACCTGAAACGGTAGAGCAACTGCGTCAGCTCGGTCACGAAGTGGAGTTATTGCCCGACTTCAGCGAGGTGGTCGGCCATGCAGGGGCGATAGTCAGACACAATAACGGCATGCTGGAAGGTGCGTTCGATCCACGCAGCAACGGCAGCGCCGCCGGTTTCTAAGGAGATAACGATGAGTACACAACCGGACTGGGCCACCTATATCGCCCAAATGGAACAGATCCTGGCACTGGAGTTAGATGACGCACGCCGTGCCGAACTGCTCATCCAGTTTAACCGTATCGCGGCCATGGCCGAGCCATTGATGGCCTTCCCGCTTGATGATCGACTGGAAGTGGCAGGAGTATTCCATCCATGAAACTGGCCTCGCTATCGATCAAAGCCTTAAACCAGGCCCTGAATCAGGGTGAGATCTCCGCCCGTGAGGTGGCTGAACAAACGCTGAATGCCATTGAGCAGCATAATCCGGCGATCAACGCCTGGACCGAAGTCACCGGGCAGCGCATGCTGCGTGAAGCCGAACAGGTTGATGGGCAACGCCAACGCGGTGAAGTGTTACCGGCTCTGGCTGGCATTCCTTATGCGGTGAAAAACCTGTTTGATGTTGCCGGGCACAGCACCCTGGCCGGTGCCAGCCTGTTCAGTGAGCGCGCAGCGGCACGCGAAGATGCCTGGGCCGTCAGCAAGTTGCGTCAGTCTGGTGCCCTGCTCTCCGGCATGCTCAACATGGATGCCTACGCATACGGTTTTACCACTGAAAATACCCACTACGGTGCCACCCATAATCCCCGCGATCTGACTCGGATCGCTGGCGGATCTTCAGGTGGTTCTGCTGCAGCGGTGGCGGCGGGCTTAGTGCACTTCTCGCTGGGCACCGATACCAACGGTTCGATCCGTGTGCCTGCCTCGCTGTGTGGTATCTATGGCCTGAAGCCGACCTTTGGTCGTTTGTCACGAAGCGGCAGCCATCCGTTTGTTGCCAGTCTCGATCATATCGGTCCCTTTGCCCGCTCAGTCGAGGATCTGACCCTGGTGTATGACGCGCTGCAAGGTCGTGACCCTGCTGATGCCTTCCAGTCTGAACAGCCTTTGGCTCCGGCCAGTGATGGTTTAAGCAAAGGCGCTGAAGGCATACGCAGTGCGGTGCTGGGCGGTTTCTTCTCTACCTGGTGCAGCGATGAAGCACGTGCTGCCGTCACGGCGGTGGCGCAAGCGCTCAATGCCAGTGAAGAGGTGACCATGCCGAATGCGGAAATCGCCCGCTCAGCGGCCTTTATCATGACCGGTGTGGAAGGCGGAAATCACTATCTGCCGGCGCTGCGGAGGATGCCAGAGCAATTTGAACCTAACTCGCGCGAGCGCCTGCTGGCAGGTGCCATGTTGCCTTCCGCCTGGTATGTGCAGGCTCAGCGTTTCCGTCGCCACTTCCAGCAGCAAGTCTTACCGCTGTTTGAGCAGTTTGATGTGCTGATCGCACCTGCCACGCCCTGCACGGCCACCACTATCGGACAAGAAACCATCCATATAAACGGTCACGATTTGCCAACGCGCGCCAGCATGGGCATGTTAACCCAGCCAATTTCATTCCTCGGTCTGCCGGTGTGTACCGTTCCGTTGCAAACCGCCAGTGGATTGCCGATTGGCCTGCAGCTGATTGCGGCTCCGTTTAAAGAACACCTGGCGCTGCGCGCAGCCTGGGCACTCCAGCAGCAGGGGCTGACCCTGCCACAAACCACCTTAATGGACGCTTAACCATGAAAGCTGAACATATTGACCGTCCGGCCGTGCTCGCCGAAGTGACCGCCGCGTTTTACCGCTACGAAGAGGCGCTGGTGAGTAACAATGTTGAGGTGCTGGATGAGTTGTTCTGGCACGATGAGCGTACCGTACGCTTAGGTGCCGGTGAGAATCTTTATGGTATTGATGAGATTCGTGCGTTTCGCGCCGCACGCCCCTCTAAAGGTTTGGATCGCACCTTGCGTAACACCGTGATCACCACCTTTGGCGATGACTACGCGGTGTGCAGTACCGAATTCACCCGCGAGGGCGTGGAGAAGATTGGCCGCCAGCAGCAGACGTGGATCCGCATGCCTTATGGCTGGCGTATTGTGGCTGCGCAGGTGAGTTTGATGAGTTGATTGCAGGGTCAGCATGAATGCTGACCTGAAAGTCCTGGTGCGCGTTAGTGCGCACCCTACAAACCTATCTGATTACACGTTCGGGGCAGGATGCGTTTTCATCCAGTGCTCCGCAATCTGCTGGCGCGTACACACCCACACATTTTCATGCTGTTGGATGTGGTCGAGGAAGCGTTGCAGGGCACGGAATTTGCCCGGACGCCCCAACAAACGACAGTGCATGCCAATCGACATCATTTTCGGCGAAGTGTCACCCTCTTCATACAGCACATCAAAAGTGTCGCGCAGATAGACAAAGAATTGCTCCGCGGTATTGAAACCCTGCGGCGAGGCAAAGCGCATGTCATTACATTCCAGCGTGTAGGGAATGATCAGGTGCGGTTTGACGGTGCCATCCTGGCAGGTCACTTGCGTCCAGAACGGTAAATCGTCACCGTAGTAGTCGCTGTCATAACTAAAGCCGCCCTGCTCCACCACCAGACGGCGAGTGTTTGGACTGTCGCGCCCGGTATACCAGCCCGTAGGCGCTTTACCGAACAGATCGCGCAACACATCCACCGCCTGCTGCATGTGCTGGCGCTCGGTTTTGGCATCCATCCCCTGATAATGAATCCAGCGCCAGCCATGACTGACCACATCGTACTCGGCGGTTTTGATCGCCTCGACGATCTCGGGATGACGCGCCAGCGCCATCGCAACGCCAAATACCGTTAACGGCAGACCACGCTTTTGAAACTCATTATGAATGCGCCAGAAACCGGCACGTGAACCGTACTCGTACAGTGAATCCATTGACATGTGGCGATCGGCATAGCTGGCTGCACCGATAATGTCCGAAAGGAACTGCTCCGAACCGGCATCGCCGTGCAGCACGTTATTTTCCGCACCCTCTTCGTAATTGAGGACAAACTGCACCGCCACCTTGGCCTTGCCTGGCCACTGCGCATGCGGAGGGTTGTTCGCATAACCAATCAGGTCACGCGGATAGTTTTTGTTGAAGCTGTACTCTTTCTTTTCAGATACATCACTCATTCTGCAAATTCCTTAGTCAGTCCTCAACCAGCCCTTAGTTTAGGTGCTGAAATGCACCGCTGAGCGGTTTTTCAATCGGGTAATCCAAATCACCGTGTTTGCTGGTGCCGAAGCCCAGTGCCACCAGCGACTCCACCATTTTTACCGCGGCACTGACGCCATCAATGACCGGCATACCTAACTCTTTAGTGAGCTCCTGCGCCAGTGACGCCATGCCCCCGCAGCCCAATACAATCGCGCCACTGCCGTCTTCGCGTTTCGCCTGAATGCAGCGCTGGCGTACCTTCTCTTGCGCCACACCGCTGCCGTCTTCCAGGGCCAGTACCGGCAAATCAATCGCGTGTAATGCCGCACAGTGATGGGTAAAACCATACTGCTGTAATAAATGACGCGCGATCACCAAAGTACGGGGCAGCGTGGTGACAATGGAAAAACGCGTTGCCACCAAGGTAGCGGTATGCATTGCGGCTTCCGCAATCCCGATCACCGGACCGCTGGCAAGTTCACGCGCCGCCAGCAATCCCGGATCGCCGAAACAAGCAATCACATGGCCGCTCACGCCCTGTGCTTTACCGAGCCTGACCTGTTCCAGTACGCCCACCGCGGCAATCGCTTCATCAAAGTGGCCTTCAATGGACGGTACGCCTTGGCTTGGGCACACCGCCAAAATTTCCGTGCCCGGTGCGGCCACCGCACGCGCCGCGGCGCCGATGGTTTCTGTCATTGCCTGGCTGGTATTGGGGTTGATCACCTGAATCACTGTCATGATGCGGCTCCTTTGTGACCGGAAAATAACCGGGTGAAATCAGGCAGCGTTTCGCCACTGCGCTCAAAGTGCAGGCTGGAAACAATGTGTTCAAAATGATGCTGTAAGGCCTCTGTAAGCGCCTGCAAATCTTTCTTTCGCAGCAATTCCACCAGTCGATCGTGATGATCGCAGCGACAACCTCGCTGCCAGGGCGCGCCATAGGCGGCAATCACCAGTGAAGAACGCTGCGTCAGGCGCGTCACCATGTCAGTGAGTACCTGATTGCCGGAAATCGCCTGCAGCTGAATATGAAAAGCGGCAGATAAACGAATGGCAGCAGCACCATCGTGCTGTTCATGCGCCTGCTGCTCTTCCTCAATCAAGCTGTTGAGCGCAGCAAGGTGCGGAGGCTGCACATGCGCCAGTACCGCCGGTAAATTTGCACACTCCAGCAGGCTGCGCGTGGCGAAGATGTCGCGCGCCTCCTCCACACCGGGCGTGGCGACCTGTGCACCACGCCTGGGCGAAAGCGTGATCATTTGCACCGCCGCGAGGCGTTGTAACACTTTACGGATACCGGTGCGGCTCACACCAAACACTTCAGAAAGTGCCTCTTCCGGCAATTTACTGCCCGGCGGCAGTTGATGTTCCACAATGGCGCTCAGCAACGCCTGATAGATGGGTTCGTCGCGATCATTCAGATCGGCAGCCGTTTTCTGGCCTGTTTCGCTCTTCATTACCTGCTCCGGCAAGTGACTGTGCATAGCACATCGTATACGTGAAATTAATTTTTTGTATACAAGAAATCAATTCTGGCCTGGATCCTGCAATACCGTTTCACGCAGTGATTATTCTTCCCATGTTGTTAGAGGAGCAGGTTTCATGCCAAATCAGTCTGAAGTGACCTCTGGGGTCAACGCCCATTACAGTCCACGTCTGTGCAATGAGGATCTGGCGCCCACCCGCGACCAGAACTGGTCGTGGTACAACATCTTTTCTTTCTGGATGTCCGATGTGCATAGCATGGGCGGTTATGTGGTGGCTGCCAGCTTCTTTACTCTGGGCCTGGCCAGTTGGCAGGTGCTGTTGTGCCTGCTGGTTGGCATTTGTATTGTGCAGTTGTGCGCGAATCTGGTGGCAAAACCCAGCCAGATGGCAGGTGTGCCTTACGCGGTGATTTCGCGTCAGGCGTTTGGTGTGTTTGGAGCCAATATCCCGGCGGTGATTCGCGGCTTGATCGCCTTCGCCTGGTACGGGATTCAGACCTATCTGGCGGCCAATGCGCTGATGCTGGTGCTGCTGAAGTTCTTCCCTTCCCTGAGCAGCATGACGCAAAGCAGCTGGCTCGGTTTGTCACAACTCGGCTGGTGCTGTTTCGCTGTGATGTGGTTCCTGCAGGCTATGGTGTTCTGGCATGGCATGAGCGCGATTAAACGCTTTATTGATGTGGCGGGTCCGGCCGTGTACGTGGTGATGGTGGCATTAGCCGGTTGGATTGTATACAAAACCGGTTTTGACGGTATCTCCTTCACGTTGGCCAGCAAGCAACTGAGTACCGGTGAGCAAACCTGGCAGATGATCACCGCCACCGCGCTGGTGGTCTCGTACTTCTCGGGTCCGTTGCTCAACTTTGGTGACTTCTCCCGCTACGGTAAAAGCATGGGCGAGATCCGCCGGGGTAACCGCTGGGGCCTGCCGTTCAACTTCCTGCTGTTCTCGATTGTGACGGTGGTGATCGTCTCGGGTACGCAGTCCCTGTTTGGCCGCATGATTACCGATCCGATTGAGACGGTAAGTATGGTCGGTAACGATGTTGCGGTGGCGATTGGTTTGCTGACGATGATTATTGCGACCATCGGCATCAATATCGTGGCGAACTTTGTGTCACCGGCATTTGACTTCTCGAACTGTTCACCACAGAAGATTAGCTTCCGCACCGGTGGCATGATTGCTGCGGTGGGCTCTGTGCTGTTGACCCCGTGGAACCTGTTCCAGTCACCTGAATTGATTCACTACACGCTGGATGTACTGGGCTCATTCATCGGCCCATTGTTTGGCATCCTGATTGCGGATTTTTACCTGATTAAACGCAGCAAGGTGTATGTAGATGATCTGTTCGATGACACGCCTAAAGGTCGTTACTGGTATCGCGGTGGCTTTAACCCGAAAGCGATTGCAGCTTTGTTGCCGTCAGTGGGTATCTGTCTGGTGATCAGCTTTATCCCTTCGCTTCATGCAGTGGCGAATTTTAGCTGGTTTATCGGCGTGGCACTGGGTGCGGGCTGTTATCGTTATCTGGCGCGTGCCGATCGTGAAGTCTCAGTGGCGGCCTATCGTCAGGAAGTGGCGGTGCAGAAAGATTGATAAGGTGGTCGCCATGAATGGCGACCCTACGTCCCCAAGAGACGTCAGGTGTTTCGAACGGGTTGAGAAAAGCAAAAAGCCGATGCATTTCTGCATCGGCTTCTTTAATGATTGGCGGAACGGACGGGGCTCGAACCCGCGACCCCCTGCGTGACAGGCAGGTATTCTAACCAACTGAACTACCGCTCCGCGCTTTGTTCCCCGTCGAGAACGAGGCGGATATTAATGGTCGCCTCATCACCCGTCAACGATTTTTCTGCCAGAAAAGTTCGTTTGTTGTTTTTTTCATCTTAACGCCGCTTTTCCACGCAAAATCATCTGCTTCAGGCACGCCACAGGCAGCTTCCGCCCTTTTTCAGTACTAAGTCGAGGCGACTCTCGTGCGCGACAATTTCTTCATCGCTCGCACTCACCACACGTAAGCCCGAACTGGGGCGCGCAATCCGTTGAATATTGTCACCTGAGCTTTGACTGCTTTGCTCCCCTTCGACGGAAAATGCCAGCGACGTTTGCCCACCGGTCATCATCAGGAACACTTCAGCCAAAATCTCGGCATCGAGTAATGCGCCGTGCAGCGTACGCTTGCTGTTGTCGATTTCGTAGCGATTACACAACGCATCAAGACTGTTACGCTTGCCCGGGTACATCTTACGTGCCATCGCCAGACTATCGGTGACCTGACAGAAGGTATCCGTTTTACCGATACCCCGGTTCAGCATGCCAAATTCGTAATCCATAAAGCCGATATCGAACGAGGCGTTGTGGATCACCAGTTCCGCCCCCTGGATATACGCCAGGAACTCATCGGCAATGTCGGCGAACATCGGTTTATCCGCGAGAAATTCATCCGCAATACCATGTACACCAAACGCTTCCGGATCCACCAGCCGATCGGGCTTGAGATACATGTGGAAGTTGTTACCGGTCAGGCGGCGGTTGATCACTTCAACGGCACCGATTTCGATGATGCGATGCCCCTCATAGTGCACACCGATCATGTTCATGCCGGTGGTTTCTGTATCGAGGACGATCTGGCGGTTATTTGCAGTGCTCATAGGACTCGTTTTATGTCAGACTTGGCGTTTTGTCAGAAGGAAGTCTACCAGAGATGCGCAAACAGGTAGAAATATTCACCGATGGATCCTGCCTCGGCAATCCGGGCCCTGGCGGCTTCGGCGCGATTTTACGTTATGGTGCCCATGAAAAAGAGTTCAGCACCGGTTATCGTCTCACCACCAACAACCGCATGGAAATGATGGCAGCGATTGTGGCTCTGGAAGCGCTGACCCAATCCTGTGAAGTGGTGCTCAGCACCGATAGTCAGTATGTGCGTCAGGGCATCACCAGTTGGATCCATAACTGGAAAAAACGTGGCTGGAAAACTGCCGATAAAAACCGGTTAAAAATGTCGATCTCTGGAAGCGGCTGGATTTGGCACTCAGTAACCATGAAATCAAATGGGAGTGGGTCAAAGGCCACGCGGGCCATCCTGAAAACGAACGCTGTGACGAATTAGCCCGCAAAGCAGCCGGTAATCCAACGCTGGATGACATCGGCTATCAGGTTGAATCCTGATCCTTCACTTCACGAAACTGGCGCGTGGCGTTGACCGTTTGTCGCAGTTGCGCTTTGTTCAGGCTTTTCTTCATTTTGGTGGGCGTTAACGGGAACGTCCTTTTACGCGCCACCACAATATTCAAACAGCCGAGCGCTGGCAGGTGCGCACTGATCACCTTACCTCCCTGATGATGCCACGGCACTACCTGAAAACGTGTGCGATACACCACTTCGTAGTTAAGTAAGCTCAGCCAGTCGAGCAGCCGCGTCTGGCTGAACATGCGTCCGCTCCAGGGCGCGCGCGAATGCAGGCCGGGTATGGCTTTGCTGACGCCCAGCAGACTGAACGGGTTGAAGCCGCTGATAATCATCCAACCGTCATCAATCAACACGCGATCCACCTCGCGCAAGACACGGTGGGGATCCTGGCTCCAGGCCAGCGTATGCGCCATTAAACAGGCATCAATCGATTTCGCTTCAAAGGGTAACTGTGTGGTGTTAGCAATAACCTGCAGGTCATCGCCCTCAATGCCCACATTCACCTGATGTGATATGGCACACTGGCTGGTATTGATTTCGGCGCTGAGGCTGCCAAGCTTAATCATATGAAAGCCATACACCTTTCCAAGATATGGCTGTAATTGCTGGCTGAGCGCATCGCGGAAGTAGTCTCCCCAAGGCATATCGCGCCAGGAGCGTGGTGCAGTCAGAACTTGGCGTGTTTTAGCTGGCTTCATGCTCTACCATCATCCTTTTTCTACGACCTGAGAGGTGTTTATGAATCTTACCAGTATTCCCGCATTGCAGGATAACTACATCTGGACACTGACGGACGATGACAAAAATTGTCTGATTGTCGATCCTGGCGAGGCCCAACCGGTACTGGACAAACTCAGGGTAAACCACTGGAATCCGGTGGCCGTTTTGCTCACCCACCACCATCACGACCATGTTGGCGGTGTCGCAGATTTATTGCAGCACTATCCCGATTTGGCGGTTTTCGGGCCAGAAGAAACCGCAGATAAAGGGGCAAAACAGATTGTCGCCGAAGGTGATGAATTTACGCTGCTGGGGCTAAATTTCCGTGTCATCGCAACACCCGGACACACTTTAGGACATATCTCATATTTCAGTTCACCTTATCTTTTTTGTGGTGACACGATGTTTTCAGGCGGCTGCGGGCGACTCTTTGAAGGCAGCGCTGAGCAAATGTTTGAGTCATTTCAGAAGCTTAATCATCTCCCCGCTGATACCCTGGTTTGCTGTGCACATGAGTACACTTTATCCAATATGAAGTTTGCTGCGGCTATTCTGCCTCATGACCCGAAAATTTTGGCAAGGTATCAGCAAATTAAGGACTTACGTGCAGAAAATCGCATTACTTTACCCACAAAACTGGCACTTGAGCGGGAAATAAATTTATTTTTGCGCACGCAAGATGCTGATTTGCAAAAGGCTTTAGGGACTAATGTGACATCCGCTCCCTTATGGCAAACATTTGCCGATCTACGCGAGAAGAAAGACCGTTTTTGATATTTCTGGTTGTGTTGTGTGGACCCCTAACGTATAGTTGCTCGTCTTTTAAGCGAACTATTGACACACACATGAAGGCTAAAGCGATATTACTCGCCTCGGTCTTGCTGGTAGGATGTCAGGCATCAAGGAATGACGCCAATATCCCCGTACAGCATGCACAGAGCCTGTCTTCAGCTGGTCAAGGTGAAAATGGAAAGTACGGAGATCGATTGTTGTCGCCGCGATGGCAGGATGATGGAACAAGCCTCGCAGAAGATACTGATCTCTGGAATCACATTAGTGACGAGTTGAAGATGGGGATTCCGGAAAACCCCCGGATCCGCGAACAAAAAACAAAGTTTTTAAGAAATAAGAGCTATCTCCACGATGTAACATTACGGGCAGAGCCGTACATGTACTGGATTGTCGAGCAGATACAGAAACGTAAAATGCCGATGGAACTGGTACTGCTACCCATAGTGGAGAGCGCTTTTGACCCACATGCAACATCTTCTGCGAATGCCGCTGGCATCTGGCAGATTGTTGCACAAACGGGCAAAAACTATGGTTTGAAACAGAACCAATGGTACGACGGACGCCGCGATGTGGTGGCCTCGACCAAAGTTGCGCTGGATATGATGCAGCGTCTGAACGGTATGTTTGACGGTGACTGGTTGTTAACAGTTGCTGCTTATAACAGCGGTGAAGGACGTGTGCTGAAAGCGATTAAACAGAATAAGGCGCGCGGCAAGCCGACTGACTTCTGGCACTTATCGCTCCCCCGCGAGACCACGGTCTATGTACCTAAAATGTTGGCCTTGAGTGAGATTCTCAAGAACAACAAGCGTTACGGTATCAAATTGCCGACCCCGAACGAGAGCCGAGCATTGGCGCGCGTGGAAGTGGGACAGCAAATTGAACTGACGCAGGCCGCCGATATGGCCGGATTGTCGCTCAGCAAGTTGAAGAGCTTCAACGCCGGATATAAAAACGGCACCACTGCGCCAAATGGACCGCACTACATTATGGTGCCGAAGTCCAACGTTGCTCAGCTTCGCAATTCACTGGCATCCGGTGATATTGCTTCCGTGCAGCCTACCGAGATGGCGAAAGTCAGCGCGGCAGGAAACAGCTACACGGTACGTAAAGGCGACACCTTGTCGGCAATTGCCAACAAGCTTGGCGTAAGCGTCAGTGCACTGAAACAGCAGAACAATCTGCGCAGCGCTTCAGTTCGTATCGGTCAGACTCTGACCGTAGGCGGCAAAGCAACGCAGTTGGCAGATAACGGCAACAGCATCACCTACCGTGTACGTAAGGGTGATTCTTTTGCCAGTATTGCAAAACGTCATGGCGTGAATACCCAAGACGTGATGCGCTGGAACAGTGACGCTAAAGACATTCAGCCGGGCGACAAGCTCACGCTGTTTGTTAAGAATAGCGCAACCCCTGATACTTAATGCGCCGAAAAGGCTGACTTTTGTCAGCCTTTTTCATTTTTATTCTCCTGCCATCCTCCCGCTTCCAGACCTGTTTTCACTGTGGCTTTAATCCCGATTAAAAACCTTTCAGCGTGACAGTGCTCAAATAACAGTCATGCAATTCTTGTATGGTAGAAAACATCCCTTATGGTTAAAAAATAGCGCAAGTAAAGTAACGTAAATGTTACATCCGCTTGCGCATTGTGCCGCTGAATGAAGTTTCCGTGCGGCTTAATTAACCACCAGTTGGAAAAGGGTTGATGATGAGTGATAGCCTGAATGAACAGTTAAGTGCCGACCAAAAAAAGTCCACCACCGCAACCAGACATTGCAACGGAAAAAACCGGTTGGTTGCCGCGAGCCCATCCTCTCTCATGGGCCATGCTAGTCATTACCACTCTGGCAATCCTGATGAACTCCATCGACCGCATCATCCTGCCGACGCTGCTACCCGCTATCATGAAGGACTTCAATCTGAGCGAGGTACAAGCTGGCTGGATAAACTCCTTGAGCTTCTTCGGTACCCTCTCAGGGGCTGTGCTCTTCGGTTTACTCTCTGACTACATCGGTAGCGGTTACCGTCGCTGCTACAGCTGGTGCCTTGCGGTGCTGGTTGAAATTGTTTCAGGTGTTGCGACTGCGTTTTGCAAGACGCTGGGCGCCTTTCAGGCACTTCGCGTGCTTATGGGCATGGGGACCGGTGGCTCAGAACCCATCAACGTCGCGTTACTGGGAGAGTGGTGGCAAAAAGAGAACCGCGGCTTTGCCATTGGCGTGCACCATACTGGCTTTCCGCTTGGGCAATTTCTCGGACCAGTCCTTATCGCCGCAATTTTGATGTTCGGCGACTGGCGCCACGCTTTTCTGTTCATTCCTCTCATTGGATTGGTGATAGTGGTACTGCAGCTGATCATCGGTACCAAAAAGAATCATCAGCGTGTGTTTAATTGGATCGATGAGAATAAGTTAACCCGCCCTATCGAGGCCAAACCGCAGAAATCCAGTTTAAAAAATTCTTTTAGCTGTCTGAAGAACCGTAACTGTCTGATGGCGATTGCCTTGGTGTTCGGTTTTATCTGGGCTGAGATGGGTATTGCTAACTTCTTAACCCTTCAGCTTACTCGTGAAGTGGGTCTGGACCTCTCCACCGCTGCCATTATCTCCGGTGCTTCTGGCATTACGGGCTGGATTGGGCAAATTGCCTGGGGCAGCTTCTCTGATAAACGAGGGCGCAAAACGTCACTGACCTTCATTATTGCTGGCTGGATTCTCGCTTGTACACTGTGCATTTTTATCCACTCAGCCACGCTGGCTTGGGCAATATTGATTTTCTGGGGACTCTTCCGCAATTCACCTTATCCGGTTGCCTATGCGCTGTTAATTGACTCATCGCCGCATGCTGCTGCTTCCAGTTTGGGCTTGATGATTGGTCTGGCAGTGGGCATCGCGGGCATATTAGTTGCGCCTGTGAGCGGCTGGATTATCCATACCTGGGGCTTCAGCGTTCACTATTTAGTGATTGTTGGCATGCTCCTGCTCTCCTGTATTCCGCTCGCTCTGATTAAAGAGACGGTAAACATTAAGAAGTGAGGATGAAATGACTGATCTCTGGACGCAATTACGCAGCAGTAAACTGATTGAGCTGAATCACTTACATCAGATAAGTATGCCGGTGTGGCCAACCCATCCTAAATTTACCGTAGCTGATAACGAGAGCTACCAAGGTGGTGACGGTAACTACAATTGTCAGTTGGTGATGGGAGACCATTGCGGTACCCATGTGGATTCTCCGTCGCATTTTATTGAAGGTGGCAAAACCATTGAGCAAATCGATGTGCGCCAGCTCATTGGCCGTGGTTTGTTGCTGGATATGCGTACTACTGCCCCCCCGCACCACATTTGGTGTTGAAGAGATACAGAGATGGGAGCAAGAGCATGGCGCGATCGAGGCTGATGATATTGTCGTATTTCGTACTGGCTGGCATGAAAAATGGGCGCTAAAACCCGATCACGATGCTTTTTTGCAGGACTGGCCCGGACTCTCAGCGGAAGGTGCAGCTTATCTGATTCGCAAAGGTGTACAGGTCTTTGGCACTGATGCACTCTCCTTAGATGCGTTCGGAAATGAGGGCAATCCCGTTCATCTCGAGGTGCTGGGCAACGATAAACTGATCATTGAGAACCTGACCAATCTGCAATTATTGCCGCCTCGTTTTACCTTTATCGCTTTACCGCTGCGCATTGAACAGGGTTCCGCATCGCCAGTTAGGGCCATTGCGCTTATAACAGATTAGCGAGCAAAGGATCCGGGAGTAAATTCGACCAGTAAAGGATTGTGGTCCGAGGCCCGTGTCACCAGTACCGAGGCTTCACTGACTTTCATATCTCGGTAGAAGACAAAATCTAACGGACGGCCAAACGCTTTACGGCGATGGTCGTCCGTGAAGTTCACTTCATGCAATGTCATCTCTTCAGCGAAGCGATAAAGCGCATTCATACGCTGGCGGCTCCACGCGTTAAAATCACCAGCCATGATGACCGGCCCACGATGATGCTGGATCTGTTCGCCGATGGGTCCGAGCTGTTTGCTGTAAACATCCACGCCAAGGCTAAAATTCACCGCATGAATGTTCACCACCATCAGCATTTCCCCGGTCGGTAATGGATATGCGGTAACTAACGCCGATTTTGCCAAACGCAGTAAAGGTTCGCGCTCACGCAGTGGACAGCAATACACAGGGTGCGCAGAAGCCAGCGTCATGACGCCAGAGGGATGTTGGGGTAAGACGAAGGCGGGGACCTGATCGGCCGCCAGATAATTACTGGTGGCGAATTTGACCAATTCAGGCGTCGTTTGCGCTTCTTGCAGTAAGACCAGGTGTGCATCTTTACCAAAACCTTGCAGCACTGACATCCAGTCTGCCCGCTGCTGCTTAAAGATGTTCCACACTAAAACTCGCAACGCCGGATCCGCAGGTAATGGCGCACCGGGCGGCAGTGCCTGCCCCAGATGCAGCATCGCCCCTGGCGGAAATATCCGCTCAGCAGGCTGACCCGCCACGTAACGCATTGCATATGTTTTCTTTCGCACTTTCCCGCCTGGCTGATTGACGACTACGACTTCACCTGACAGTTATAGGGACTTTGGCGCGGGGTTTCAATTGGTGTTGTTAATTGTCGCAATGCGTTTCACAGCATGGAAAGACCACAACCCGCCAGATAGCGGGTTGTGGTACGTATTAATGCGTGGCTAATTCCATCCGAGGTTTATCGAGTTGGCCGCTCAGTCGAACCAGCAGCAGCGCTGCAAACACGATGACCGCGCCAACCCAGGGCGTCTGTGCCAAACCATAATGCTCAACGATATGACCTCCCACTAAAGACCCCAGCGCGATACCGATGTTAAAGGCTGCGATATTCAGCCCTGAAGCCACATCCACCGCGCCAGGTGCATAGTGCTCCGCCTTTTGCACCACGTACACTTGCAGACCCGGTACGTTGGCAAAGGCAAAAATCCCCATTACCAAAACCGTTGCCAGCGCCAGATAGTGCATGCTCGCCGTGAACTGGAACACCAGCAGCAACGCCGCAAGTGCAGTAAAAATCAGCGTCAAGGCATGTACTGCCCCACGGCAGTCGGCCAGCTTGCCGCCCCAGATATTGCCGATAGCCACTGAAATCCCATATCCCAACAAAATCATACTTACCGCTGAAGGAGAGAATCCAGCCAATGACTGCATCATGGGTGCCAGGAAAGTAAAAGCGGTAAACACACCGCCATAGCCCAGTGCCGTAATCGCGTAAATCAACAGCAGGCGAGGGTTCAGCATCACGCGTGCTTGTTGCGACAATGTGGTTACCGGAGGCTGGGCAATGTTACGCGGTATGAGCACCATGCTGCTGACCAAGGCGATCACGCCCAGTAGCGAAACCGCGAGGAAGCTTTCACGCCAGCCAAAATGCTGTCCAATTAACGTGCCTAATGGCACACCTGTCACCAGCGCCACGGTAAGACCACCAAACATAATCGCGATGGCGCTGGCCGCTTTCTCTTTGCTGACCAGGCTGGTCGCAATCGTCGAGCCTACAGAGAAGAAGACACCGTGGGCTAAACCCGTTAACAACCGAGCAATGATCAACGTCTCATAGTTTGGTGCCAGCCATGCGACCAGATTGCCTATCGTAAAGAGCGCCATCAGGCCCATCAGTAGTTGTTTACGCGGCAGTTTACCCGTTAAGGCCGTTAGCACCGGTGCCCCCACTGCCACACCGAGTGCATAGATAGAGACCAGCATTCCCGCTGAGGGCAGCGTAATGCTGAGTTGTTCAGCAATCGTCGGAATCAGTCCGACGATGACAAATTCAGTGGTTCCGATAGCGAAGGCGCTGATGGTCAGCGCCCAGAGTGCAAGTGGCATGATTGACTCCCAATAATGTTTTGATGGGCGCCATTATCGACTCGTGCTTTAATGACAAAAAGGTGCAAAGTAACAATAGACTTTTGCTGTGGAGAGCATAATGAAGGCATCGTCGGATGAACTTAAGGTGTTTATTGCCGTTGTCGAAAGTGGCAGTTTCAGCCGTGCTGCAGAGCAATTACAGATGGCGAATTCGGCAGTCAGTCGTACGGTAAAAAAGCTGGAGAGTAAACTGGGGGTTGCCTTGCTGACGCGCACAACACGTCAGCTGGCACTCACGCATGAAGGAGAACATTACTTCCGACGCGTACAAAAACTGATGCAGGAGATGTCGACAGCAGAAAATGAGTTAGTGGAACGCCAGCTGGCACCGCAAGGCGTCTTACGCATTGATGCTGCTACGCCAGTCATCCTGCATTTGATCCTTCCGATGATTAAGCCGTTTCGCGAACGCTATCCAGACGTCACGCTATCACTTATCTCCTCGGAGAGTTTTATCAATCTGATTGAGCGCAAAGTGGACGTGGCGATCCGCGCCGGTAATCTGACAGATTCAACGTTACGCGCGCGCTTGCTGTTTATCAGCTATCGCAAACTGGTCGCTACCCCGGCTTACTTAGCAAAATACGGGATCCCCCACTCCACCGCCGATCTGGCTCATCATGAATGTCTCGGGTTTGTCGAACCATTACGTTTGAACCGTTGGCCACTCTCAGACAACGGCCGTGATCTTTATGATATTGAGCCGGGAATGTCATCGAACAGCGGTGAAACAATCAAACAACTGTGTCTGGATGATCAGGGTATCGCTTGCCTGTCGGATTATATGGTAGACAGTGAAATTGCTGACGGGACATTTATAGAAGTGTTAGCGGAACGGCGAGTGCCAGTCGAGATGCCTTTTAATGCGGTCTACTACAGCGACCTGGGCGTCAGTCAGCGCGTGCGTGCATTTATCGACTTTCTTAGCGAGTGGGTCAAGCAACAGCCCTGGCGAATCCAGGGCTGAATGTTGAGGGAATCAATCCCAGTCTGGAGCCAGTCCCTCTGGGCTAACCAAACGCTGCTGGCGATCCAGTGCCGAAATGCGCGCCATATCATCAGCATCCAGAGACAAGTCAGACGATTTCATATTGCTGGCCAAATTTTCTCGCTTTGTTGAAGAAGGAATGACCGCATAGCCTGATTGCATCGCCCAGGCGAGCACAATCTGTGCCGGTGTAGCCTGATGCTTATTGGCAATGTCCTGGATAGTGGCATCCTTCAACGCTTCCCCGTATGCCAGCGTCATATAAGACGTGATATGCAATCCTTGCTGCTTCGCGAACGCAACCACTTCTCTGTTCTGTAAGAATGGATGCAGTTCAATCTGGTTGGTAGCGATGTTATCAATACCTACCGCTGCAATGGCTTCTTTCATCAGCGCAATCGGGAAGTTTGAAATGCCAATCTGGCGTGTCAAACCCGCTTCTTTAGCCGCCATCAATGCCTGCATGCTCTCTTTGACCGAGACTGCAGCGCCAGGCGAAGGCCAGTGAATCAGCGTAAGATCAACATAATCGGTTTGTAGATTAGCCAGGCTCTGCTGAAGACTGGGTATGAGTTTGTCTGCTGACAGATTTTCGATCCAAATCTTCGTCGTGATAAAGAGCTCAGCACGATCAATAGCGCTTTCTGCGATAGCCTGACCAACAGCAGCCTCATTTTCATAGATTTGAGCCGTGTCGATCGCACGATATCCCAGTTCCAACGCGGTCTTAACCGAATGGATTACTACATCATCTTGCAGGCGGAAGGTGCCTAAACCAAAGGCAGGAATAGTCATAATGTCCTCATCGTAGAATGTAATGTTTCGATGGGATGCATTGTGGCAGTTTTACTATTGCTGAAAAATCCGCTTATAAGCACAAGAATATTGCATTTCCGTCAACAATAGGGCGGGAATTTTGGACATGAAAAAGCCCTGACTTATTAAGTCAGGGCTTATCAATTAAGTGGCGGAACGGACGGGGCTCGAACCCGCGACCCCCTGCGTGACAGGCAGGTATTCTAACCAACTGAACTACCGCTCCACCGATTC
>NZ_BBOC01000051.1:0-40854 GCF_001485335.1 Type-D symbiont of Plautia stali
TGTTACCTATGTGCCCGGTCTGATCTGTTACCCATGTGCCCGGTTGTACCTTTCTGCGCACCTCCCATCAATTAAAAAACTTAATATCCGTTGGCGTGGAGATTTTCGCCGCATCGCCAGCTGCTTTTAACTCACCGCTATTCTCATTGAAATGGAACAGGGAAATATTGTTAGTAAACACATTGGTCACATAGAGATATTTTCCGCTGCCATCAAAAGCAAAGGCGCGGGGTTCAATGCCGTTGACCTGATAACTCACCGGTTTGCCTGGCATGCCATCCGCCTCAATTTTAAACACCAGCAATTTATTATCAGAGCCACGATTGGCCGCGATAATATATTTACCGTTTGGGCTGAGAATAATTCCCCCACCGCTACGATATTCCGCACTGCTGTTTTCGCTGTTAAGCTTAATATGAGCAGCCGGTTCCAGACGATCGTCCTTTACCGTAAACACCACCAGTTCACCGGCCATTTCGGTAGTCACATACGCATGCTTACCGTTCGGGGCAAACACCATATGACGCGGGCCGGACCCAGCAGTGAAATTCACATCGCGGGCGCTATCCGCTTCCAGCGGCTGGGCCTTATCGGCGTGATAACGGTAAGCGTGCAACTTATCTCCACCGAGATCGGCCGCGTAGAGCACCTTACCATCATGGGTAAAGGTGGTGGAGTGCGCATGACCGCCATCCTGACGCCCTTTGACCGCACCGGTTCCGTGATCAAACGGGAAATGCTGTACTTGCTCGCCCAGCTTGCCATCGTGATGAATTGGGAACACTGACACCCCCGCACCGCCCTTCGCCACCGAATAGTTCGCCACAAACAGGAATTTACCGTCTGGGCTAATGGTGGCATGGGTTGGCTGCTGGCCGTGGCTATCCACCACATTTAGCACCTGCACCTTTCCGTCTTTGGCAATACTCAGTGCAGTAACGGCCCCGGCATTCTCTTCATTGGTGGTGTAAGCGAAACGTCCATCGTGTGATTTCACAATCCATGAAGGACTTTTCATTTTGATCACCTCAACAGGCGTCAAGGTGCCGTCACTGTTCACTTTCAGGCGATATAAACCTTCGCTGAGATGATCCGGTTTTTGCTCTAATGGCGCATCAGGAATCGACGTCCAGGTCCCCACTAATGCTGTTTGATGATGTTCCGCGGCATTTGCCATAGCGCTCCCCGCCAGTGAAAAAACAGCTAAGGATAATGCCATGGTTATGTTTGTGGCTAAACCGCTGCGTACGGCTTTTTTATTACTATTCATGTGAATACCCCACCATAATCGGAATGTTTAACGACTATACCCAAAATAATTCGAGATTCAGGAAGGCGGCAAGTGCATGAATCCTCTGGAGCTTACTGAAGTAAGTGACTGAGGTGAATGCACGTAGCCAACGCACCTGCAACTTGAAGTATGAAGGGTATATAGTGGGATTAATTTGAATAACGCCCGGCCAGGGTGACCGGGTTCACAATAACGCAGATTAATATTTAGGAAATCGTGCCATTTAATTCTGGCTCATCGCGATCCAGGGTAAATATCTGCCAGTCAACCTGTTCAGCATGCAGCGTAAATAGGGCGGTCGCCAGCGTATTCTCATCATCGGGGTCCTGCGGCGAGAGCCGATAAATCGGCAGCACGGCATCATGCTGGTCAGACAGAATTGCTTTCGCTGCAACACCATCAAGCTGCGTTTGCGTCTCTTGCCACTCAATTAAACGTTGCTGGCGTGAACCTGAGCTTGCGGTAATCACCTGCTCCACCGCAGCTAATTGCGGATGGATAAGATGGTTGGCATGGGCAAATATCCCGGTCAACGGCATCACGGAACATCCTGACCCCGTCGCTTCAACACTGAACAGGCGGCTATCGCCCATTTGTCCCAGCGTATGATGGAATGCCCCGGCACGCGGTTCGGTGGTGAGGATGGCAATCGCCTCGTCCAGGGTAGTCGCATTGAGCGCTGCGCGCGCCAGAATCTGGCGCGGCATGCCGTCAGGACGGTGTAGCGCACGAATATTATTGACCGTGTTCACCACTCCCTTCTCGTTGACCGCAACGGTGTGACCGCAGATCGAACCCGGATAGGCAAAACTGGTGAAGGCGAGTCCCGCATCAGGCGTGATGCTAACAATGGCACAGTCATCACGCAGTTGCGGGAAACCGTCTTCATTGTGCGCGATAATCAACTCGCCATTGGCGCCTTTCCCCGCCACCGTGGTACAGCCATCCGACGTGGAACGTACCAGATCGCCACGACAGTTCCAGGCAAACACCTCATCAATCGGTGCCTGCAAACCTTCAGCCAGCCCGACCAACTCTTGCCAGATGAGTGGATACTGCGCCTCAACCTGCTGGCGCATGTTGACGGTCTGCGGCGCATCTTTCATGGCGATAACGGTTTGCCACAGCGCCGTTTGCGTCAGCTTTTGGTGCCAGGCCGTGCGGCCAAATTCACCCAATTGCTGACCCACAGCGAAGGCGGAACCACGGATTGCGAGTTTTTTCATATTGTTATCATTCACTTCTGTTCAGGATACCTCACGAGGTCGGATTGCTCCGACCTGGCGGGATAATTTTGGTTGTTTATTAAACCACTTCACGTAGATCTTGCTATAAGTACCGTCAGCGCGCAGCGCCTGCAGTGCAGCATTGACTTTCGGCGTCAGGCTGCTGTTTTTCTGCATGGCAGCGGCAGAATGCTATCGGTTTCACCGGTGGATTTCACCTTGCCATCACCCGCTGTTTTCACGTAATAGAGCACGTTAGGTGAATCATGCACCACCGCGTCAAGGTTACCCGCTTGCAGATCAAGATAGGCGTTATCGATATTCGGGAATTCAACGTAGTTCGCTTTATATTTGCTCTTCATAAAGCTGGCCGCAGCCGTACCCTGCTTCAGCCCCACCTTTTTTCCGGCCAAATCGCTGAATTTCGTGATGCTGTTATCACCACTTTTAACCGCCATTAATAAGTCGGCGTCATAATAGCCGTCGCTGAAATCCACCACCTGCTTACGGGCATCCGTAATGGTAATGCCTGCCATAGCGACATCCAGATTACGTGATTGCAGGCCAGGAATTAAACCGCCGAAATCCATTGGGCGTAATTCGTAACTGACATTCATCTTTTTCGCGATGGCATCCCAGAGGTCGATATCAAAACCGACATATTTATCGCCCTGTTTAAATTCAAAGGGAACAAAGGCGGTATCCACGCCGACGGTTAATTTATCCTGTGCCATGGCAATAAAACTGGCAGAACAGGCCACCAGTGCTAATGTAACTTTTAGTTTAGAGAAAAATGCAGACATAATAACCCTCAGCGTCAGTGAAACAGCATGCAGTAAATGTCACCCAGCGAATAAATTCATGGGCATCAGGGAGTTAATTCATTTAATAAATCAGGCGTAGCAGGTACGCCTGATTAAACCGAGAACTTACGCAGGAATAATATGATCCTGGGTGTCGGGTACTGGCGTCTGCGCGCCATTCATTATCATCGAGAGAAAACTGTAATAACCGTTAATGCCGATCAGATCCACCACCCCTTTTTCGCCCCATAAATCGATGGCTTGCTGCCAGGTGGCGTCACTGACTTTTTGCTGCTGGTGCAGTTGCTGGCAGAAGTGGTAAATCACCCACTCATCCGGCTGTAAATCTTCCGGCAGCTGTTTTGCGTTAATCGCCTCTACCGCTGCGGCTGAAATGCCTTTTTCACGGGCAATCGGTGCATGTATCGCCCACTCCACCGGCTGCGACCAGTGGCGCGCCGTCATCAAAATCGCCAGTTCCGATAAACGCTGGCCGAGCGCACTGCGGTAGCGCAAATATTCCCCCATGCGCTGCGCGTGTGCCATCAACTCAGGACTGCGCAACAGTGGTTCAAACGGGGGCAACAGCGCACCGCGCGGCCCATTGATGATCTCTTGCGCCAGTGGACGTTGCTGATCGTCCCACTGGTGTTCCGCCAAAGGCGGTAAGCGGTTAATCATAATTTGCTGGTCTCTTCACGAATCACCACGCTCAGGGTATCGACCACAAAATCGAGCTGGCTTGGGGTGATAATAAACGGAGGTGCGATCAGAATATGGTCACCATATTGTCCGTCAATCGTTCCGCCCATCGGATAAACCAGCAATCCGCGTGCCATGCAGTTGGCCTTAATTGCCGCATGCAGTTTCAATGCGGGATCAAAAGGGGTTTTACTCTCTTTGTCGCGCACCAGTTCAACCCCGGCGAATAAACCACGACCGCGTGTATCACCCACGTGCGGTAAATCACCCAAAACCTCACGCAGTGCGTTTTGCAGATATGCGCCCTGCTGTTTCACCGCATCTAACAGGTTATCGCGCTCAATCACCTGTTGTACGGCCAGTGCAGCCGACGCGGCGGTGGCGTGACAAATATAAGTGTGACCATGCTGGAATAGTCCGCTACCCGCTTGCAGCGCTGACACAATCTTTTCGCTCGCCAGCACGGCGCCAATGGGTTGATATCCGCCCCCTAACCCTTTGGCGATGGTGACCAAATCGGGTATCACCTCGTCTTGCTCAAAGGCGTGCAGGGTGCCGGTGCGTCCCATACCGCACATCACCTCATCCGCGATGTACAAAATGCCGTATTTGTCGCAGAGCGAACGCACTCCTTTCAAATAGCCAGGCGTGGGTGGCGTCGCGCCGGTGGTGGCACCGACCACCGTCTCTGCACAGAAGCCAATGATCGTTTCCGGGCCAGCATCCAGAATTGCCTGCTCCAGTTCGTTTAACAGACGTGTGGTGTATTGCTGTTGGCTCTCGTCCGCACGACGATCGCGATACTCATTGCAGGCCGACACGCGAATCACATCAATCAAAAGCGGCGCGAACTGACGACGACGCCATTCGTTGCCGCCCACCGCCAGCGCCCCCAGCGTGTTGCCGTGATAGCTCTGCTTACGTGCGATAAATTTGGTGCGTGACGGTTGGCCGATTTCAACAAAATACTGACGGGCCAGTTTTAGCGCGGTTTCAACCGCTTCCGAACCGCCAGACACGAAGTAGGCATAGTTAAGATCGCCCGGCGCGGTGCGGGTCAACTG
The DNA here is from genome assembly GCF_001485335.1 of Type-D symbiont of Plautia stali. Lineage (NCBI taxonomy): Bacteria > Pseudomonadati > Pseudomonadota > Gammaproteobacteria > Enterobacterales > Enterobacteriaceae > Type-D symbiont of Plautia stali. The sequence continues at coordinate 5,087 of NZ_BBOC01000051.1, forward strand.
CACGGCAAGTTGTTCGACCGTGTCACTGGTAAAGAAACTGGTGTGGGCATAGGCCAGTTGATCGATCTGGCGATGCATCGCCGCCAACACATCAGGATGGGCGTGCCCTAAGCAAGAAACGGCAGCGCCACCGCAGGCATCAAGATACTGTTTTCCCTGTGCATCGAAGATGTTCGCCCCTTGTGCGCTTTTCGCCACGGCGGGGGTGGTGCGCAAACTGCGGTGGATGATGTGGCTCATAACTGGGTCCTGCTCCTGAATACGCTACGGTAGTTAAGCGCATCTTGCAGGATCCATTTGAATCACGTCAACGCAATTATGATTCAAATGCATTCTATTTTCTTATGACGGATGCAAATGAATCATTTGTCAGGATTTACCGGGCACCACGTAAGCACCTGAATCGATCAGATAGCGTTCGGCACTTTCGATTTTGTTGACGGCTTCGCGGCCATGACGAGCGACCAGCATCGCCAGTAAACACTCTGCCAGCCCCATGCCAGAGACCACTGAAGGGAAAAATGATGGGCTATCAATGGAGAACAGCAGCGTACAATCGGCAGCTTGCGCCAGAGGTGAAACCGGGGAATCGGTGATAGCAATAATCTTAGCCCCCGCGTCTTGAGCCGCGTGTAAAACGTCCAAAGACTCACGTGAGTAAGGCGCAAAACTGGTCAACAGCACGCAATCTTGTGCCGTCAGTTCACGGGTGAACACTTCAATATTGCTCGCCAGACCATCAATCAGTGACACCTGGCGATTAAACAACCGATAGACGTAAAACAGTGACCAGGCGATGGGGAAACTGGCGCGAAAGCCACAGATATAGACATTATCTGCCGCATCCAGCAGCGTCACCGCTTGCTCCATCGCCTGATGATTCTCACTGCGCGTATACGCCAGGTTGGCTTGATGCGCCTGGAACACCTCTTCATACAGTTGCGGTTGAGTGCCTTTGGCGATCAGTTTCTCCGCTTTGGATACATATGTATCATTGCGCAGACCGATGTCATCGATGAAAGCATCTTTGAGTTCACCCCAGCCGTTGTAGCCCAGTCTCTGCGCCAGACGCAGCAGCGTCGCGGGTTTGACGCCCGCCTCACTGGCAAAGGCACGCATTGATTGCACCACCAGTTGATTGGCATTTTGCAGTGAGAATTCGGCGGCGCGTTGCAGTTCAGGCGACAATACACTGAACTGGCTGACAATATTTTCCCGAAGATTCATGGCGTTTGGTCATTGGTAACGGATGGATGCATATAACCATAATTGGCGCGATGAGAAAACAGCGTGCAAAGAATTGCGCAATTCTTTCCAATACCGCTTTCCTCACCACGTGCTTTAATGCCGTCAACACCATAAATACAGAACGGATTGTTCGCTATGCTGCAGTTTTCAAATGGTTTTTTACTGAGTTTATCGCTGTGTCTGGATATTGGGCTGGCCAATATCGCCATGATCACCCTGGCAATGCAACGGGGTTACTTTCACGGCTTCTGGCTCGGCATTGGGACCTGCGTGGGCGATCTGATTTACGCCTTGCTGGCGCTGGCGGGTATGGCCGTGGTGCTGCAGTTCACCCCCGTGCGCTGGGTGTTGTGGATTGGCGGGGGCGTCTTGTTGCTGTGGTTCGCCGCAAAGATGCTGATCGCTGCACTGCGCAAAGATGCCACCCTACCGCAGGCAGAGCAGCAGCCCTATCGTTCGCTACTGCGTGAATTCCGTCGTGGTGTGGTACTGGCGATGTCATCCCCGACCGCCATCCTCTGGTTTGCCAGTGTCGGAGGCGCACTAATAGCTCGAATGGGGCACGGCAGCGTGAACGCGACATCATCGTTCCTCAGCGGATTCTTTATTGCGGGTGTGGTCTGGACCTGCGTGCTGTGTCTGGTGGGCAGCATGGGGGGGAAATTGCTGGGTCAGCGCCTGCTGAAGTACTCGTATCTCGCTTCGGCGCTGATTTTTTGCTATTTCGCGGCCTACGTGATGGTGTCAGGCTATCGGGAATTTATCCTGCGCTGAAGCAATCTGCTGCGCATAGTTATACGGTGTGGTGCCCATCACTTTGCGAAACGCGTTGATAAAGTGGCTCTGATCGTAGAAACCTAGTTGCAGTGCCGCCTCCTGCGGATGCACCCGCTGACGCAGCAAATCGCGGGCCTGATGCAAGCGCAACTGCATGTGATACTGCAACGGCGGCATACCGGTTAGTTGGGTAAATCGACGCACCAGATGGTATTTACTCAACCCAGCTATCTGCGCCAATACCTCTAGATGAGGCTTCTCGTGTAGATGCTCACGCAGAAACTGTTTTACCTGCTGGATAATCTGCACATCTCCCTGCTGCAAACTGGTCTCATCATCCAGCAACTCTCCACACAACCACAGCAGCTGCTGTTCCAGTAAGGTCTCATCGGCCTCACGTGTCACTTGTTCAAAGCGACAAATGGCCTGAAACAGGCGAGCATCGTTGAATACTCCTTCACGCAGTGCAGGCGCCTCTGCGGTTCCCAAGAGATTGCTTAACGTCGATTGCGCCAGGTGCAGGCTAATAAAGCTCACCGCCTCAAGGCTAAACTGAGAGGACTGAATGGAACTCGGGTTATACAGGGTGACCTGTCCGGCGAACACTTGTTCGACTTTGCCATCCAGCCAGATCTCTTCACGACCGCTCAGATTGGCGCAAATCACATATTCATCATGCAAATGACGCGGAAAGCGACTGCCGCTGGCACTGACGCGCGAAGATTCAATGCCGTTACGGCTAAACCAGTCAGAAGAGGTGAGCGACACGTAACCACCAAGAGCAAGGAGGAGTGCGTTATAACAGCATCGCCAGGGGGAAATTGCAAACTGATGTGGTTGCCATATTAGCGTAATGAGTGTGAGTTAAGAACTCAGGCTGCTTTTTGATAAGTGGCCTTTATTTACAGTGCGGCCTCAGACGGCGTTATCGCCAGCCTCTTAACTGACGAGCATTACGCCATAAATGGCACCCATGGAAAATTGGGGGTGGATTTTCGTCAGGTGCGCATTAATGCACACCTGATGACTTAGATACCGGCAATGCGCTTTAAATCCGCTTCCGCACCCGGCGCGACAGCCAACACTTTAGCTCCTTTCAGCAGCCGTTCGCCTTCGGTGTTAAATGGGTGATACCAGCCGCCCGCCTCTTTCACCAGACAATAGCCTGCCAGGCAATCCCAGGCGTGCATATAGGGTTCGAAATAGCCCACCACACGGCCTGCGGCCACCCATGCCAGCATCAATGCACCCGAGCCGATGCGGATAAAATTGCCACCGGCCTCCAGCAGTGAGGCCAGCAACTTGCCCACTTCCTCGGGACTGACATAGCTGTTGGCACCAAATCCGGTGACATGATTTTGCAGTGTACGCGAAGGGTCGACCTGCAAGCGACGACCGTTCAACGTCGCTCCCTGACCCAAGGCCGCCACATAACACTCCTGATAGGTCGGTGCGTAAATCACCCCAATCACCGGCACGCCATCATGCAGCACCGCCACTGACACACACCAGTTTGGCATCCCGTTCAGGAACGGACTGGTGCCATCAATCGGATCTACTACCCAGGTATAGCCCGATGTACCGGCCTGCAAACCGTACTCTTCACCCAGAAAACCATCGTCGGCAAACTGTGCACGAATCTGCTGATCGATCATCTGTTCCACTTCACGGTCTGCGCGTGACACCACATCCTGCAAATCATGTTTGGTTTCCACCACCAGCGTGTCGCGATGATGGAAATACTCCAGTGCCTTCTCGCCGCCTGCGCGTGCCACTTTCTCTGCCAGAATCAAACGGGCCAGCAAAGCTTCATTTACCGAGTCGCTCATTATTCATCCTTAACTTAACCGGCAATCAGGGCTAATCCCTGAGGTTTAAAATCAATCGCTACCGTTGAGGTCAGGGGCAATTTCTGCTCCATCTGCGCATCAACAATAAACAGCGAACCCAACTCCGTTGCCACTTCATACTCAATGTGATCGCCCAGCCAGGTACTGTGCGTCACTTCACCTTGTAGCGCGCCGCTGCCCGCTTCATGCAAGGTAATAAACTGCGGGCGCACCGAAAGTTGTGCCGCCCCCGGCTGCACGCCGTTACTGCGCACGCGGTAACGTTGGTTGCCCAACTTCACCAGCGCATCGCTGCCCTCAAGCTGCTCGACTTCGCACGGCAGGATGTTGGCTTCGCCCATAAAATCAGCGATAAACACCGAATTCGGGGCGTGATAGAGGCTTTCTGGCGCACCCTGCTGGGCAATATCCCCCTCTTTCATGACAATAATTTTATCAGACACCGCCAAAGCTTCTTCTTGATCGTGGGTGACATACACCGCGGTGAAGCCAAGCCGTTGTTGTAAATCGCGAATATCGGTGCGCACCCGACGGCGCAACCGCTCATCCAGATTGGATAACGGTTCATCCAACAGCAGCACTTGCGGCTCTAATACCAAGGCGCGTGCCACGGCGATACGCTGCTGCTGCCCACCAGACAGCTCTGACGGCAGACGATTACCCTGCGTCTCCAGTCCGACTAACTTTAACCCTTCACGCGCGCGGTCTTGCGCTTCCTGCTTCTTCATCCCGGATGACTGCAACCCATACATGATGTTGTCGAGCGCACTCATATGGGGGAACAGCGCATAGGATTGAAACACCATCGCCACATCACGTTCGTTAGCTGGAAGGTTAGTCACGTCCTTGCCACCAATCAAAATGCGTCCTGAAGTAGGATGTTCAAGACCCGCCAACAAACGTAACGTAGTGGTTTTGCCACACCCAGAGGGACCGAGCAGCGTCACCAGTGTACCTGGCTCCACGGTCAGCGAGAGATCCGGCAACGCATTAAAACCTGCAAAACGTTTTGTCACATGTTCAAACACCACCGAACCGGCTTGAATGCGGGTCATAGGGCTCTCTCCTGAGTTAATGACGTCGAGGATGGGATAGCTGCCACGTCGACGGGACGTGCCACGCGACGTAAGCGACGCTCGCCTACCAGCCACTGGAACACACCAATAATCAGCAGCATCACCACAATCAGCACGGTGGAATAGGCAATCGCCACGCCGTATTCACCGTTCTCGACCAATCCCACGATGTAGGATGTCGCCATGTTGTACTGCGCGCTGACCAGGAAGATTACTGCGCTGATCGAAGTGATCGCGCGTACGAAGGCGTACACCAGCGCTGCGCTGATGGCCGGTTTCAGCAAAGGCAGCACCACTTTACGTAAGGTGCGGAAACTGTTGGCACCCAGGGTTAAAGAGGCTTCATCAAGACTTTTATCGAGTTGACTCATGGCCGCAATGCCCCCGCGCACGCCGACCGGCATATTGCGGAACACAAAACAGGCAATCAGGATTAACGCGGTGCCGGTGATCTCCAGCGGTGGCAGGTTATAGGCCATCACATAACTCACCCCAATCACCGTGCCGGGGATGGCAAAGCTGAGCATCAGCAAGAACTCAAACGTCTGGCGACCGGCAAACTTCTGTCTGACGATGAGCCAGGCGGTCAAGAGGCCAACTATGGCGGTCAACGGTGCAGCAATCAGCGCAATCTCTAGCGTGGTCCAGAATGAGTTCCATGCCACCCCGCTCCACAACAGATGCCCCTCACTAAAGCTGACACGGAAGGCGCGGACATAATGTTCGATGGTCAATGCATCGTTTAATCCCCACGACTGCACGAATCCCCCCACCACGATCATGCCGTAGATGACTAAGGTGAAGATCCCCCACGGAATCACCATGCCGTACACGCTGTAACGCAACACGCGTGGGAGCTGTCCATGTTTTCCACCGTCACCTTTACCGGTGACCGTGGCAAAGTTTTTGCCGCCCAACCACCAGCGTTGCAGGACAAACGCCGCCAGCGTGAAGCACAGCAGGATCATCGCCAGCACAGCCGCACGACTCGGATCGTTCTGTGCGCCGACTACCGAGAAGAAAATCTCCGTGGAAAGCACGCCATGGCTGCCGCCTAATACCATCGGATTGCCAAAGTCGGCCATGCTTTCGATAAAGCTGATCAGAAAAGCATTCGCTAATCCCGGTGCCATCAGTGGAAGAGAGATGCGGCTGAACGTGCGCCAGCGGTTAGCGCGCAAGGTTTGTGACGCCTCTTCCAGCGAGGGACTTACCCCTTCCACTACGCCAATCAGCACCAGAAACGCAATCGGGGTGAATGACAATACTTGCGCAATCCAGATGCCGGTCATCCCGTACAACCAACGTCCAGGCTCGATACCAAACAGCGTCGCCAGATGTTCCGTCACTACGCCCGAACGCCCAAACAGCAAGATCAACGCCAGACCAATCACAAACGGCGGAGTAATGATTGGCAGGATGGTCAGCATGCGCAGCGCTTTTTTGCACGGCAGCGGCGTGCGCGTGGCGGCGAGGGCAAAGGCTAACCCGAGCAAGGTCGAGCCGCTGGCCGTCATCAACGCCAGCCACAGCGTACGCCACGCCGTACCACAGGTGCCGCCCTTGAGGCAGGCTAAGCTCCAGATTGAGGGATCCTGGATATTGCTGATCAGCCCATCGGGTTTAAAACTGCCGTCCACATCCTGCACCGACACCACGAACATACTGAGCACCGGATAAAGCACAAACACACTGACCAGCGCCGTCAGTAACACCAGCGATGCGACGACAAAGGCGTCGCCCTTGAGCACGCCGCGTTCGGCAAGGGCAAAGGAGAACAGCAACAAGAAGGTGGTGAGCAAGACGATCGCACCGGCCCCCATGGCAGGTTGACCCTGAGCCAGCGTGCCAAACTGGTTTTCCAGCCACATCCAGCTCCAGCCGCTGTAACCGATAGCGTGGCCTTCGATGACCAGAAAAATTACCCCTAAAGCGCTAAACAGCAGCAGTAATCGGCTGCGCGCTCCTTGAGGCAATATGCCGCACGCGGCACACAGCCCAAACAACGCCAGTGCAACCACCAACCACGGATGTTCACCCAGCTGCCACAGCATGGGCGCATTGGCGGCATCACCCCATAAATTGAACAGCCAGCCGCCATCAAAAAAACCGCTTTCAAGGCTGTACCACGGCAGCAGTAACAGTGCCGTTGCGCCCATTAATAGCGCAGCCGTGAGACGACGATTATTTGCGTTCATGAAACACCTCTAAAGGGAGATCGTTCATAGCCTGAGTGCAATCGATAGTGCGCAATAAATTGCGCCGCTACGGTATCGGCTTTAAGCAATAAATTGCGCCGCGACGATAATGTGTCTCGGGCCGTAGCGGCGCGATTCATCAAGCTTTTCGTTGCCGCAATTACTGTGCGCTCGCACCGATCTCTTTATCCCAGCGGCTCAACAAGGCTTTGCGTTTTGCCGAGTCGCCGTAGGTTTTGAAGTCATAATCGATCAACTTGATATTCTCGAAACGGGGCGCGTATTCAGAGATTTCAGCGTTGCGGTTTGACGGTAACTGGAAGGATTTCGCCTCTTTCATGTGGGACTGCGCGGCAGCACTCAGCGCCCAGTCGTACCAGACTTTGGCGTTTGCCAAGTTACGTGCGCCTTTCACGATCGACATCGATCCAATCTCATAACCGGTGCCCTCACACGGCGCCACGGTCTTTATCGGGAAACCATCCACCTGCATCGCCACTGCATCGTGCATAAACACAATGCCGACCGTGGTTTCACCGCGTGCCGCCGCTTTCACTGGCGCCGATCCCGACTTGGTATATTGCGAAACGTTAGCATTGAGTTTTTTCAGGTAATCAAAGGCTTTGTCTTCACCCATGATTTGCACCAGCGTGGCTAAGGTGTTGTAAGCCGTGCCGGACGAATTGGGATTGGCGATCTGAATTTCCCCCTTGAAACCAGGATCCAGCAGATCGGCCCAGCAGGTGGGTTCTTTGAGTTTTTTATCCGCCAGTAACTTGGTGTTGTAGCCCCAACCTAACGCTCCGGCATAAATCCCCACCGTGCGATAGCCCGAATTTTCAGCCTGTTTCTGCGCCCAATCCTGCTGCTGATCCAGCAGCGGCGATTTATAGACCTGGGTTAATCCCTCATCGGCCGCCTGCATATGGGGATCGCCCGTCCCCGCCCACCAGATATCGGTACGCGGATTGCGCGCTTCACTGCGCAGACGTGCATAGGCTTCCCCGGCGGACAGGCGCACCATGCTGACTTTAATGTCTGGATGCTCCTGGCTGAAGATGCGGGTCATGTGCTCGCACACCACCACATCTGCCGAGCAGACCATATTAAGATTGCCCGCAGCGGACGCGGCGAAAGGGACAGCGGTGGAACAGAGGGACAGCGCAACGGCGATAGAGGTGGCTCGCATGGTGTTCTCCTTGGATTGTAGGGCGGTGCTTCACTGGCACCTTGTATTGCACGTGTGTGCAAAGTAGTAATGAACAAAAAATCAGCTGTCAAATAGCTTGCTGCGCAATTGATTGCCCATGTCACAAAAATGCAACAAATGAGATCTCGAACAGATTGCACAGCTTTGCAATCTGAGGCAGACTCATTTTCAGCCATAAGTTGGGGAGGAAAGCAGCATGCAAAATGAGAAAGCGGTGGTCAGTGCGCAGGATGTTGCCGAACGCGCTGGCGTGTCGCGCTCCGCTGTTTCCCGGGCATTTACCCCAGGCGCCAGCGTGTCACCTGCGATGCGCACGCGCGTGATGAAAGCCGCCGAGGAGTTGGGTTATCACGTCAATCATTTGGCGCGTGGGCTGGTGCGCAATCGTAGCGGTATCGTCTGTTTGGTGGTGTCGGAGATCGCCACCCCCTATCGCGCCAGCCTGGTACGCTGGCTGACGCAATATCTGCAAGAGGCGGGAAAAATCGCCATGCTGATCAACACCGATCGTTCCGATAACAGTGTGTCAGCGGCGTTGCAGCAAGCGATCAATTTCCGCGCCGATGCCTCCATCATTCTCTCGGGCATGCCGGATCGCACCATCACCCGTCAGTGTTTCCAGCACGGTCAGCGTATTATTTTAATCAACCGCGATGAAGACCTGCCAGGTTCACTCAGCATCCATCTTGACGCACAGCGTGCAGCCGCTACTGCCGTGATGGCATTCCAGCGTGCCGGTTGTCGGCATCTGGCGTTTGCCAATTCACTGGCGGGTACGCCGAGCCTGATGAAGCGCGAAGCTGCGTTTATTGCGGAGGCAGAGCGCGTGGGATTGAGCGTCATGGTAGAGCGGTTTGGTACCACTTCATACGAAAGCGGTCAGATTCTGGCGCACCGTCTGCTGACGCAGCCTCAACGCCCGGATGCGATATTTTGCGTCACTGATCTGGTGGCATGTGGATTGATGGATGAAGCACGCCATCGCTTTGCCCTGCGCGTGCCGGACGATCTCTGTTTGATCGGTTATGACAACATCGCCCAGGCGGGTTGGTCCTCTTACAATCTCACCACCTTTGCCCAACCGGTGGAGCAGTTTGCGCGTGATGCAGTCAACTGGTTGCAACGTACCGAAGCGGAAGAGCACGGTCTTACGCCGCAGAATGACCCACAGCATCACAGCCTGATTTATCAGGCTGATGTGGTGTGGCGGGGATCGGTGCGCGGCGGATAATTCATTGCTGGCAGCTTGCCTTAATGACGCCGCGCAGCCAGCGATGCGCAGCATCGTTCTCCAGCCTCGGGTGCCAAAGTTGTGACACTGTCATTTCGGGTGTGGCAAACGGCAGTTCGAACATCGCCAACCCTGGATGGTTATTAATCAGCGGATGATGCTGTACCAGCGAATATGGCACCAGTGCCACCAGGTCAGATTCCACCGCCAGCGTGACCGCCGTCGAGAAAGCAGGCACCACCGACACCACTCTACGGCTCAGCCCGGCCTGTTCAATGGCGTCATGAATGGGCCCACCCAGCTCGATTCGTCTTGAAGCGACGATGTGACCGAACGCCGCCAACTGGCTAATATTCACCTGATTTGTCAACGGATGCCCGCTTCGCACCACCCCCACAAACCGGTCGCGAAACAGCGCCTGTAAGCGGATTTCCGGGCCCATATTGCCTAACACACCGATTTCCAGATCGATATTACCCGCGCGCAAATCACGATCGCTTTTCTCCGGCTTACTGACGAAAACCAGCTTTACGTTTGGCGCTTGCCCGGCAACAGCGGCAATCAGTTTGCTGCCAAAAGCTTCAACAAACCCCTCATTGGTGCGCAAGATGAAACGACGATCAAGTTGTGCCAAATCGAGTAATTCGGCATCAGGGCTTAACACAGCACGTGCTTCTCGCAAGGTGAGATGGGTGCGTTCGCGCATCGCCTCTGCGTAAGGGGTGAGCACCATATTGCGCCCCGCGCGCACCAGCAGCGCATCTCCGGTGGTGGCACGCAAGCGCCCCAATGTGCGGCTCATCGCCGATTCACTGAGGTTTAAGCGTCGTGCAGCGCCAATCACACTGCCTTCAATCAGCAGTGCATCCAGGGCAATCAGTAAATTCAGATCGGTATCATTCATCTTCGCTATCCTGCTTGATAGCTTCTCCTGTGACAAGGCGTCTGATGCAGGTTATCAATGCAAAGCCTGCGCGTTCCGCCTTCCCTTTCCACGCGCTAGACTTTTTCCACATCGCATCCGGAGGAACACATCATGAAAATACTACTGATAGGCGCATCACGTGGACTGGGCTTCGCTCTGGCGGAGAATATGCTGAAACGCGGAAACCAGGTGGTGGCCACGGGCCGCGCCCACTCAATAGACAAGCTGGCGCAACTGGCGGCGCAGTTTCCGCAACAGTTAACCGTGGAGAGCGTGGACATCACCGAGCCACAACAGCTGGACGCGCTGTCTCAGCGGCTGGATAACGCCCAGTTTGACATGCTGTTTGTGAATGCCGGGGTGAAAAATGATGACCGGGAAACCATTGCCGACGTCTCCACCGAGGAGTTCACCCGCGTAATGGTGACTAATGCCCTTAGCCCGCTGCGCGTGATTGAAACCTTTAAAGATCGTGTCACGCCTCACGGCACCATCGCGGTGATGTCTTCGGGCCAGGGCAGTATTACCAATAACACCAACGGCAATTACGAGGTCTATCGCGGCAGCAAGGCGGCGTTAAATATGTTTATGCGCAGTTTCGCCGCGCGCAACCCAGACGAACGCACGCTGTTGTTGATGGCACCGGGTTGGGTACAGACCGAAATGGGCGGGCCAGAAGCGCGGCTGACCATCGACGAAAGCATTCCTAATCTGTTGGATACCATGGAATCTTACGCTGGACGCACCGGACTGCATTATCTGGATTATCTGGGGCGCGTGGTGCCGTGGTGAGGCCGCATCCAACAACGGCGAATGCCTCGCACGTTTTCATAGGGTGCGGCCTTCGCCCATCGTTTCCACCTGGTCGTAGCGGCGCGATTTATCGCGCTTTGTTCAGCAGCAAATTATGCAACCTGTCACGCAACCAGACATTCGCAGGGTCATCCTGCTGCGCATTGTGCCACAGCAGCGATAACTCATAATCAGGCATAGCAATCGGTACGGGCGCGGCTTCGAGGCCATACCGTTCACGCCACACAGGTTCCAGCCCTTGCGGTACGGTGGCGAAAATAGGCAACTGCTGTAACAGCAGCGGCAAACTGGCGAAATGTGGCGTGACGTAACGCACCCGCCGGGATTTGCCTAACCGCTGCAACTCACGGTCCAGCGCACTTTCACTCGCCCCGCGATAGGACACCAGCGCATGGTCGTGACGTACAAAGTGCGCCAGGGTGAGCTTTTTCAAAGCAATCTGCTGCTGGCTCCACAGGGTACGAAACCCTGCACGCGAGATTTTTTCCCGTGTCAGGTCGCGGCTCACCTCACTGCCTACCGTCACCACCACATCTGCTTGCTGCTGCTCCATCAGCGGGATCGCTTGCCAGGGATCGGCCGCCACAACGTTGATATCAATATTTGGCGCTGTGCGGGCCAACTCAACCAGTAAATCCGGCATCAGCCACTGCTCCAGCCAGTCACTCATGCCGATGCGGAACGTACGGCTATCCTGCAGCGGATTGAATGCCTGAGGCGTAAAAATCACCCGATGCAGATCCTGCATTAGCGGCGCAAATTGTTGTACCAATTGTTCAGCGCGCGGCGTGGGCGTCATGCCCTGTGACGTACGCACAAACAACGCATCGTTGAACATTTCGCGCAGTCTTTTCAACGCGGCGCTCACGGCCGGTTGTCCGAGGTAAAGCCGGTTCGCCGCCAGCGTCACGCTACGCACCTCAAACATCACCAACAGCACAATTACCAGATTGAGGTCGATACGTGAAAAATCATTTTCGTTGATGGGCTTCATGATTTTAATCGATTTAATTAATGAGATTGCCCTCAGTATAGTGGTTTTCATCTGAAGTGATGAACGCTTAACTGGAGCCAGCATGAACATTCGCGTAGGCGATTGCCTGATTGAAAAAGTTTCTGAACAAACCGGCAGCTTCCCTTTCGGCTCGCTCTATTCCGCACATCGCGCGGAGATGAGTGATAATTTTGCTGCACAGCTAGCCGAGGTATCTATTCACAGTTGGGTGGTGCGCGCGGGTGAGGACGTCATTGTGATCGATACCGCCACCGGCAATGGGCGCAACCGCGATAACAAGCCGCTATTCCACCAGCTAAACACCCCTTATGCCGAGAATTTAGCGCGTGTGATTGTCGATCCTGCATCCGTGACCCTGGTGTTGATGACACACATCCACACCGATCATGTCGGCTGGAGCACACACTGGCTCAATGGTGAGTGGCAGCCGATGTTTCCTAACGCGCGCTATATCTGCTCGGCCAAAGAGTTAATACAGTGCCAGCAGACGCCCGCGATGCAGGCGTTGTATCGCGACAGTATTCTGCCGTTAATTGAGCGCGGCCAACTGGAGACCATCAATGTTGATCACTCCCCGCTGTTTGCAGGCGTACTGCGCTATATCGCCACACCGGGCCACAGTGTCGATCATGCCTCTATCGTGCTGGAAAGCGGCGGAGAATCGGCGATTTTTGCCGGGGATGTGATGCATCATCCGGTGCAGTTTCAACACCCACACTGGAACTCGCTGTTTTGTGAGGATTTACCGCTGGCCATCGCTTCTCGACAACGCGTTATAGACTGGTGCCGCCAACATCAGGCAATCTGGTTCAGTTCCCATTTTCACAGCAGCTCGTGTGGCCGCGTAGCGCCCGACGGGCACTGGATACCACTGGAGGATTAACCGGATGCAATACGCTGACTATCTCATCGCGTCACTCAGCAGCTTACAACAGACACTGCAAAGCGGCGCTGTCACTTCGCGCCAGCTGACAGAGTTTGCGCTGCAACGCATCGCGGAGGTGGATCAACCCCGTTACAACGCCATCACCTGGTTGTTTGCCGAGGAAGCGTTGGCAGCAGCCGATGCCAGTGACGCACAGCGCCAGCGCGGAGAAGCGTCAGGGCAACTGGCCGGTATTCCTGTGCTGATCAAGGACAATATTGAAGTCAAAGGGTGGCCTACCAGCGCCGGTTCGGTGCTGCTACGTGACGTTATTGCCCACAAAGACGCGCCGCTGATCACCACGCTGCGCCAACAAGGCGCGATTTTAATCGGCAAAACGGCAATGCATGAACTGGCTGCAGGAATCACTGGTGCCTCATCGCTGAGCGGATTCACCCATAACGCCTGGCGCGAAGGCCGATCGCCGGGCGGATCGAGCAGTGGTTCGGCGGTGGCCGTTGCTGCTGGCTATGTGCCGCTGGCGATCGGCAGTGATACCGCAGGTTCGGTACGTATCCCCGCTGCGTTTAATGGGTTGTTCGGCTTGCGTATGACGCGCGGCGCACTCAGCACTCAAGGTATTGTGCCGCTCTCTCCGACGCAGGATATTCCCGGTCCGCTGGTGCGCAGTGCCGCCGACCTGCGCATCGCCAGTGAAATCTTGAGCGGACAGCACTTTGCGCGCGAAGGTGAAACGCTGCGAGTGGGCATCTGGCAGGAAGGATTTGCCACCGATGAGCACGAAATTAATCAGGCCGTGTATGCCGCGGTTAACGGGTTCGCACCGGAGACGGTCAGCTGGCCACAGCTGGAATCCCTTGCTGCAGAAGCCAACATTATTGGCTATGAGTTTGCGGAAGCCCTGGCCGGATACCTGGCGGACAAACCGTGCGCGCAGTTTCATACCTTGCAAGAGATTGCCGCCTCAGAGCTTTACCATCCCCAGTTGACCACTGTGTTTAAAACCCGTGCCGCACATCCGGGCACGGACAGTGCAGGTTATGCCACCGTGCAGCAACGCCAGCGCGATTTATATCAGCAGTTAGAAGCGATGTTCACGCAGCAGAATATCAACCTGTTGGCCTACCCGGTGGTACGCCACGCCCCGGTCAGGCATGGCGAGATGCAGGAAGGCAGTAATGCGTTGGTATCGGCGGTGACCGGTGCGCCCGCCATCAGTATTCCCGCCGGATTGAGTGATGACGGGATGCCGATTGGCGTCGAGTTGCTGGCACTGCGTGGCCGGGAGGATTTGCTGTTGCGGGCAGCGGAGGCTATCCAGGTGCGCATTAATGCGCACCCGACAGATAAATCGTGATGTCAGTGAAATCGCCATGGATGGCGAAGGCTTTTACCCGTGCAACTTCAGCCCTTTAATCGCCTTATCCACGGCCTTCTTCGGACCCCGGATCGCAATTCCCACCAGGTTCAGATTGTCGGCATCCTCCGCCATAAACACCTCGCGGTTGGCCGCATCATGACCAGTCGAGAACATCGCTTCCACATAGGGGATCAACGTCAATTCCCGCTCCAGCCCCTGCCGATGCGCGCGCTGTAACCCGGCCAAATCGCCAGCAAACACCAGCATCGGTTGGCCAGCCATATTGCCATACTGACGCCCATCAGCATCGACATAAGGCTCGCCCATCATCTCGGGCGCGGCGGACGCCACACCGGTGGCGAGAAATGCCACCACATTCAGGCGCTGCCAGGTGGCTAAATCATCACGAACAATCAGGGCAATTTTGGTATCAAACATCTGCAACTACTCTCTGCTAAGGTCGAAAACCTTATCATCGATGAGCGGATGCTGCTGGAGATAGAACGTTTGTGCACTGACGTTGATAAGATGCAGGCGTCATACGATAGGCACGCTGGAACCAGCGGCCCAGGTGGCTTTGATCGGCAAAACCGACTTGCGCTGCCACATTCACCGGTTCAATGCCCTGCGCCAGTAACATGCGCGCGCTACGTAGGCGAAGGCGCACCAGATAAGCATGCGGTGATTGACCAAATGCCTGCTTAAACTGGCGCGTCAACTTGAAGCGATCAATCCCTGCCAGCCGTGACAGCTCATCCAGCCCGACATCCTGCGCCATAAAGTCATGCAGGTAGTCACGCATCAGCTGCATCTGCTGCATCGCTTCGCCCTGCTGCGGGCTGGGTCGGGTATCAAGATGGCGGGAAAGCATCGTCATCAGATGATCAAGACTCTGATCGCGTGCCAGCCGCCCTTCATTGTGATGCACCGTAAACCAGGCTTGCTGAATGGCGCTGGCCAACAACGCATCATCGGTGAGCGTATGGCGGAACGCCCCTTCTATGTTCGCCACATCACCCAGCCCACGCTGCTGCATCATCTCCGCCACCCAATGTTGTGGCAGATACAGCATCACGTAGGTGAAGCCTTCCGCATCCGGTGCGTGACCATCATGAACCGCGCCCGGTTCAATCAGAATGGCGCGGCCTGGCGAGCTGGTATGTAGGGAACGATGGCAGTTAAAGCGCTGCAAACCCTGCTGCGTCACACCGACCAGTAACTCGTCATGATCGTGCGGATCGTAAGCGTGCCCGCGAAAATGCGCGTTTACGCTTTCGATTCCGGTTTCATCATCACGACGAAAATCGACCCAATCGTTGTTGGCTGGCATGCAGGGATCTCAAGGCTTTAATGGTCGGGAACTATCAGGCATAGCCTAGCAGCCAAAACCATCCATAATCCAGCGGTAACAGCACCAGCACGCTAAAGATAAACACCAGCACGCAGAGTGATAATCCGGCTTTGGCTGGCACGTTACCCAGCCCCATGGCCACCACCACGGGCGAAGCCTGATAAGGCAATAAGGGCGTGGCGTAAGCGAAGACCTGCAACATCACCACACTGATCAGTGAAAAGCCGGAAGCGGTTGCCAGTTCTTGTGCCATCGGCGTCACCATCGCTGGCACACCATTTGCCGTCAGCACAAAGTTGAGTAGAGAGACCAGTGCGTTGAGCACCGCAAAATTACTGAATGAGGGATGGTCCTGCAGAGGCAAAACGCTAAGTAATGCATTGGCGATCAGACGCCCGAGCCCTGAATCCACCACTACCGTTGCCACCCCGAGAATGCCGGCAATATAAATGCAGGTGCGGAAATTGACGCCGCTGGCGAACTCATCCCCAGAGAGAAAACCAATCCGGGGCAGCAGACAAATACAGGCGGCAGCCAGCCCGACCCAAGCCGCTGATAACCCATGCAGACTGTCGGTCATCCACAACAGTAAGGTTACGGCGAGCAGCCCGATAAGCCGCCATTCACTGGCGCTTAAAGGTTGGGATGGATCACGATGGCTTACCGGCTGCGGCCTGGCACGAAACAGCAGCAGGATACAGCCAATCAGCACCAGCGCCTTACCCAGCCCCACCACCGGCATGTGCAGCAGCCACCACGGCATCCATTGTAAATGGAGTTGCCAGGCACTCTCGGCGGCCCCGCTCAGCACCAGATTAGGCACATTGGCCGGGAGAATGCTGGCAGAGAGCTGGAAAGTACCGAATCCGACGGCCAGCGCCAGCCCAATACTGCCACGGCTACCGGGTGTAATCCCCGCCCGCTCACCCAGCGCCAGCACCACCGGCATCAGCAGGGCAATACGCCCCATGTTGGAGGGCATCACCAGCGCCAGTAAATAGGTTAACGCGATGGTGCCCGCCACCATACGCGGCCAACTCTGACTCAGCGGCACCACCAGCCAGTTAGCCCACCGCTGCGCCAGGCCGACTTTACGAATCGCGGCACCCAGCACAAAACCGCTCAGTACCAGCCAGAAGGCCGATGAGGCGAAACCACTAAAAATGGTGCGCGTGGGTGCGATGTTGAGTAGCGTGGCCGCCGCGTAAAACAGCAGCGCCGTCAGGTATTCCGGTAAGCGCGCGCTGGCCCACAACAAGATGGTGATGCCTACCACTGCAGTGGTAAGCCAGAAATGCAGATCTACGGCCACTGGCTGAACTCCCTTTCATTAAACCGTCGCTCAAAGCCGCTAAGCATAGTGCAATTCCCTCTGCACAACGCGGTAACAGTTAACAGTTTGTTAAATTATTCAGCCAGTTTATCAACGCTTCGCTGCCCGGCTGGCTTCGCGATCGCTGCGGCCAGGCGAGGAAGTAGGGTTTGCTCAGTGGCAGGCTAAGTGCATCCACCACCACTAAATCGCCACGCGCCAGTTCAGCGGCGATTAGCCTTTTCTGCCCTAACAGCAAACCTGCACCGCTGACAGCGGCATCAATCGCCAGCGAAGTGAGATTGAAACTGAAGGCAGGTTGCGCTGCTGGCTCTGCCATCCCTTTGGCCTGATACCAGCTGCGCCAGTCCGGTAAAAAACGCCCCTCGTTGCCCCAGTCAAGATGAATCAGTGGCGCCTGCGTCAGTATGTCGTCCGCTGAATAGCGTTGGATTAACGACGGGCTTGCCACCGGTACGACCTCATCCAGAAACAGCCGCTGTTTATCGAGTTGCGGATAGCGGTCTTCCCCGAAACAGATGACAAAATCCGCGGGTGTGGCATTGAAATCGACCTGCGCGTGAGTGCCATGCAGGGATAAATCGATATCCGGGCAGTGCGCGCGCCACTGCGCCAGATGGGGTAACAGCCACTTTGAGGCCAGTGCAGGCAGTGAGTAGAGTGTGAGTTTTGGCATCGAGGCGACGTGGCGTAAGTTCTGCTGGCCGAGATGCAAAATGTCAAAGGCTTCCGTCACATAGCGCAGATACTCTTTGCCGGTGTCGGTCAGCATCACTCCACTCTGCGTGCGCACAAACAGCGCGCTGCCGAGTTGCTCCTCTAACTGGCGGATCTGCTGACTCACCGCTGCGGGCGTCAACGCCAGTTGCGCAGCGGCCTTCGCCAGACTGCCCAATTCTGCCGCCACCTTAAATGACTGAATAACGCTAATTTTAGGTAACCGCGGTGACTGAGCGGGCATTAAGGTTTCCTTAGCAGGTCGTTAAATTTATATCGTTACGCAGTAATTTATCAGCGAGTTACAGTCTAAATACACCTGTCATCATGAGAACTGCTGCTATGTCTGCACTGATCCGTTTCGATTTACACCCGTTAGACAACGCCGACTGGCGACGCGCTTGTCGCGATCAGCTTAACCAACAGGGTGCGCTGGTGTTACGCCAGTTTCTACAAACTGCGGCGCTACAGGCGATTATTGCTGAGGGTGATGCACAGCGCCACTTGGCCTATCACACCCTCAGTAAGCACAACGTTTACCTGATGAAAGCGGATGAGGCTTATAGCAGTGAACATCCACGCAATCGCGATGTGATCAGCACCAAAGGTTGCATCACTGATGATGTGATCGCCGCCGAATCGCCGCTGCGCCAGTTGTACAACGATGCCTTGTTTAAAGAATTCCTGTGCGATGTGCTGGGTGAAACCGCGCTGTATTCTTACGCCGACCCGCTCTCATCCATCAATTTGCACTACGCACCCGATGGACAGGAACTCGGCTGGCACTTTGACAACTCATCCTTTGCCATCACCCTGTTGGTGCAGAAACCGCGCGCGGGCGGCGTTTTCCAGTATGTGAAGGATTTGCGCGACGCCGATGCCGGAGAGATGAACTTCGACGGCGTCGCTGCGGTGCTGGATCAGCGTCAGCCGGTGGATGATCTGGCCATCGAAGCAGGCGATTTAGTGCTGTTCCGGGGGCGCAACTCGTTGCACCGCGTCACGCCTACCGAAGGCGACATCACGCGGATGCTGGCGGTGCTGGCCTACAATACGCAACCCGGCATCGCACTTTCCGAGACCGCCCGCATGACGTTTTACGGGCGCTTATGATGTTCCGCTAACAGCGCTTTCCAGCCGCGCACAAAAATTTGCTGGGTGCGAAACGCCACCAGATCGCGCCAGTCGCGGTCTGCGGGCCAAAACCCCTCCACCAACTGTTGTTTGATGGCGATCCCTTCCTCGCTCGCGGGGTCACCTTGCAAATGCAGCCAGTGATCGTCGCGCACCCGGCGATGCATCTCTTCACCCGCATAGGTGCCGCACTCCACCACCAACGGCAAGAGGTGCGTGTGTGGCAACGCATCCAGCAGATACTGAGAAACATAGCCTGTGGCAGTGGCCGTGACGCCGGTCTCACTGTCTTTGCCTGCGCCCGTAAACAGCAGCGTCAGCCATTCGCCATATACGCTTTTTCCCCATTGATGGGCAGCCACAGCCTGTTCGGCAATCGACAGCAACATCGGATGGCCCCAGGCACCCGCGCCGGTGTGCAAATCAAAGCTCAGAATGGTTTTCGCCTGCGACAAGTGGCGGGTGATAATGGTTTGCAGGGTGCGATGGGACCAGCCTGGCTGCTCACCACCATAGAAAAAACCGTCAGCTGAGTGATATTGCCCAGCTTCCACCACCCGCTTCATCGCTAACCACCCGGCACTGCTGAGGGTCTCTTGCAGCAATTGGTCGGCTTCAACACGATCGCCGTGGTAGATACCGTGCCAAGCGGCATACTCCGGGTTAGCCGGTGGAGATTGGGTGAAATCAATGAAGTTGCGGTTCAGGTCGATATTGTCTTCATTGACGCGACGCAGGTGGGCCGCACCCCACGGGTTCAGCAGATGCAAAAGCACTATCGCGGTGTCATCGGGTAGCGCGGTGAGATTGAAGCGACTGAGCCAGTCAATCTGGCTATCAGAACCGTAGTAGCCTTCCACTCCGTGAGTGCCAGAGATCACCAACATCAGCTTAGTGGCGTTGGCATTTCCTATCACGGCAACATCGGTGTAAAGCGCCTCACCTTGTGGACCGTACAACGGATGTTTGTAAGAGGTTAACGCGCCATTTTGCCGCTCGACGGCGGCGAGAAAACGGGCGCGTTGTGATGCGTAATGCGGTAGTGCAGGCATGGTTATTCCTGTTCGGGTATATCGCTTACGGATACACCTTGAATTTAAAATACTTCTTCGCTAATTGATCGTAAGTGCCATTGGCGTGCAGCGCTGCCAGCGCGCTATTGATCAGTTTCAGGTTAGCTTCATCGTCCTTACGCAAGGCAATCCCGACGCCATCACCAAAGATGGTTTTGTCCACCAGCGTGGCTTTGATGGTAAAATCTTTACCTTCGGGGCTGCCTAAGAAGCCCTGCTCAGCAGAAACGGCGTTGGCGACGCTGGCATCCAGACGCCCCGCCACCAAATCTGGATAGACTTCCATCTGATTAGGATACGACACCACATTCACGCCCTGCGAAGCCCATTTGGTTTTGGCATAGGTTTCCTGGATGGTGCCTTGCGCAACGCCAATGGTCTTACCGCGCAGCGTGGAGATATCTGCGGTGAGCTTGCTGTCTGCGGGCGTCAGTAATGCGCTGGGGGTGTTGTAAAGCATGTCACTGAACGCGACCTGTTCACGACGTTTGTTGGTCATCGACATCGCGGAAAGAATCGCATCAAACTTCTTCGCCTGCAGTGCCGGAATGCTGCCATCAAAGCCAATCTGTACCCACTGACACTTCACTTTGGCCTGAGCACAAATCGCATTACCAATATCGATATCAAATCCCTGCAGTGAACCATCGCTGGCTTTAGATTCAAACGGCGGGAAGGTCGGATCGACGCCAAAACGCAGCGTCTGCTCAGCGAAAGAGAGATGGCTGAACGCACTGAGTGAAAGCAGTAAGGCGAAGGACAAACTCTTTTTCATGATTATCTCCAGCAGGCAGGTTAAGGCATAACAGCATGCAGAGTTAATAACATGACGGGCGGATTACCACCACTGAAATGGCGGGTTTATGTAGAGTAAATTCTTATATTCGTTAATAGGTTAGCGGAATTTCATTCCCCATTAAGTTTTACTTAACCCCCCTTGTCATTCTTTTGTCATGATTCGCTCACCCTGATGTCAGAGCGCTTTTCATATCCTGTGCCCGAACCTTTCTTATCTGGAGCACACTGATGAAACTGAAAAAATTGACCCTGGCGGCAGGCATCTTGTTTGCCATGGCAGGCGGCGTGGCGCAGGCTGAAGCGCAACCGGTCAAAAATATCGTCCTGGTACACGGCGCCTTTGTAGGCGGCGCGGGCTGGCGTCCGGTGTATGACCGCCTGACTCACGACGGCTACAAAGTGACGCTGGTGCAGGAGCCACTGACCGGTTTTCCTGAAGATGTCACGGCCACCCGCCGTATCATTGATCAGCAGAATGGCCCGGTGATTCTGGTAGGTCACAGCTATGGCGGCGCGATCATCAGCGAAGCGGGTAACGACAACAAGGTGGTGGGTCTGGTTTACATCGCTGCCCATGCACTGGATAACGGCGAAACTGAAGCCAGTAACGGCAAGAAATTCCCCAATAGCGCGCATCCTTTTGCAAAATCAACTGATGGCTACCTGACCATTGCGCCGGAAAATTATCACAGCGATTTCGCCGCAGATTTACCGGCAGCCCAAGCGGATTTCGAAGCCCATGCGCAGATGCCAACCAATGCTGCGGTGTTCACCGCCAACATCCCAGACCCGGCGTGGAAAACCAAGCCTAGCTGGTACATGGTGGCGAAAGCTGACAAAATCATTAACCCCGATCTGGAACGCATGTACGCGAAACGCGCGCACAGCCACACCGTTGAAATTGCCGGTGCCAGTCATTCGGTGTACGAGTCGCATCCTGCTGATGTGGCAAAACTGATTGAACAAGCCGCTCAGCAGGCACAGCCTTAATATCCCCTATCCCGCCCGGAGATACGCATGAAGATTTTGGTGGTTGAAGACGAAGCCAAAGCACGCGATTACATGCGCAAAGGATTGACGGAAGCGGGATTTATCGTGGATGTAGCGGAGAAGGGTCAGGATGGTTTGTTCTATGCGCAGGAGCATCATTACGACCTGATTCTGCTCGACGTGATGATGCCCGACATGAGCGGCTGGGACGTCATGGCCGCGCTGGACAAGCAAATTCATACCCCGGTGATTTTCCTGACCGCTAAAGGCACCGTGGAAGATCGCATCAAAGGTCTTGAATTAGGTGCGGATGATTATCTGGTGAAACCCTTTTCATTTGCTGAACTGCTGGCGCGCGTCCGCACGCAACTGCGACGCGGCGGCCAGCAGAAATTACCGGATTTACTGACACTTGCCGATCTGCAACTCGATATCCTGAAGCGCCGGGTTGAACGCGCGGGTCAGCGTATCGATCTCACCAACAAAGAGTTCAATCTGCTGCATCTGTTTCTGCTGCATCCCGGTGAAGTGTTGACCCGCACCGTGATTGCTTCTCGCGTTTGGGACATGAACTTTGACAGCGATACCAACGTGGTGGACGTAGCGGTTAAACGTCTGCGACAGAAGATCGACGGTCCATTTGCCCAACCGCTGATTCACACTGTGCATGGCGTGGGTTATCGCTGCGAAGCGGAATCATGAAACAACGCTCGCTGGCCACCCGTTTGTCGCTGCTGCTCAGTGTCACGGTGATGGTGATCTTCGCCCTGAGTGGCTTTGCACTTTATCACTCTCTGGCGAAGCAGATTGGCGTGCGCGATGACGCTGCGTTACTGACGCGCATCGATCAGATTCGCACCCTGCTGCGCGATGAAGATGCCATCACTCTGATTCAGCAAAAACCACGCTTGTTTGCCAATATGCTCGGCAATACCGAATCCCTGCTGGTGCTGCGTTTTCCCGGCCAGCCGCCTTTGATTGTGGTGAACCCCGGCGCACGCCCGGTGCCGGACATCATCCCGGTACCCACCGATCAACCTTTGGGTCTGGCATCCGTTCACCATCAAACCTCACCGGACGGTACACCTTTTATTTCTGCAGCGGCGTTAGTCACCACCCGCGATGGTAGCGGGCAAATTGAAGTCATCACCGGCCGTTTGATGAGTGACAGAACGCAAACGCTGAATAGCTATCGCGACCAGATCATTGTGTTTACCGCACTGGCCGCATTATGGGTGGCGGGGATCAGTATTTGGCTGGTGCGGCGCGGTCTGTCTCCTCTGCGTCGGTTGGCCGCAGAAACCGATGCCATCGATGTCCGACGCTTGTCACACCGTATTCAGTCAGACGATGTGCCGATGGAGCTGCAACCGTTGGTGGCTGCCTTTAATGAAATGCTCAGCCGCCTTGAAGGGGGCTATCAGCAACTGAGCCAGGTTTCGGCGGACATGGCGCACGATCTCCGCACACCGATTGGCACCCTGATAGGCCAGACAGAAGTGGCGCTGAGTCAGCCACGCAGCGTGCGTGATTATCAGGCACTGCTCGGCTCCAATTATGAAGAGCTGGAGCGGCTGGCGAAGATGATCGATAACATGCTGTTTCTGGCGAAAGCGGAAGATGCCAGCCAGGCCATGGACTGGCAGGTCATTGACCTGGCGCAGTTGGGGGAAAAATTGCGGGATTACTTTGATGGTATGGCAGAAGAGCACGCCATGCGTTTAGAGATGAAGATGCAAGGCGAGTTGCGCGCCGACCCACAGTTGCTGCAACGCGCGCTGGCCAATCTGATCGCCAATGCCCTGCGCTATGGTGAAGGGGGCTCCACCATCAAAGTCGTGAGCACGGAGCAAGGCGAGAGCCTTGAGTTAATGGTAGAAAACCGAGGTGCGCCGCTCAGCGTCGAGCAGCAGTCACGTATTTTTGATCGCTTCTGGCGCGCCGATGCCTCACGACATCAGGGCAGCAGCGGGTTGGGCTTGTCCATTGTACGCAGCATCATGCGTTTGCATCACGGCAGTTGTGCGGTGAAGAGCGAGCACGGGATTAACAGCTTTAGTTTACGCTTTCCGCGTTAACTAAAGCTGGATTCCAGTAGGGGCGCCCCCGCAATGAGATGGGCGTCCTGAAGGCCGCACCCGACAAAAACCGTGTGGGATCGTCGTAGGGTTGCCATTTATGGCGACCAAAACGCGCCTAACTGACAAGCATTACCGTTTCATGCATTCATCAAATAAACGTGAAAATCTCGTCACGCGGCAAACGCGATTTTGGCAGCGCAGCATTGAAATCGTCTTCACTGCGATAGCCAAGCGACACCAGCACTACACTGGTGAAACCCTTTTCACGCAGGCCCAGTGCCTGATCCAACGCGCGCTGATCAAAACCTTCCATCGGCGTGGCATCAATACCTAACATCGCCGCGCCCAGTAACAGGCCGCCCAGTGCCAGGTAAACCTGTTTCTCCATCCACTGCGGAATATCGCGTTGTTCATAGCGATGCATATCAACATAGCCACGGCGGCTCTTATCCTGCCCGGCTTTGCCTTCAGGTTTGGCAAAACGTCCGTCCTGCTCTTCCTGCGCCAGCACATTTTGCAGATGCGCTTCATCCAGATCGGTACGCATGCAAAGGGCAATCACATGAGACGCGTTGAGCACTTTGGGGCCGTTATAGACAAACGAGCCGGTAGTGGATTGCGCAATCTGCTCACGCCCTTCTGCGGTTGAGGCCACTACAAAATGCCATGGCTGGGAGTTCACCGAGGACGGGCTGTTACGCAGCACGTTCAACAGCGTGTCGATTTCTTCCTGCGGCAAGCTTTTACCGGCTGTAAAGGCTTTCACGGTGTGGCGACTTGCCACTGCGTCGTTCAGAGTCATGTCATTCTCCTGATTTAAGTTGTGCAATAAATTACGCCACGGCAGCAGCATCCATAAACCAATTGTGTTTCAAAAGGTTAAAAACCGCTGAGTACAATCTTGCCGCGTGCTCGACCGCTTTCAATCAGCGCATGTGCTTTGCGCAAATTAGCGGCATTGATTTGACCAAGATGTTCGCCAGCGGTGGTTTTCAGGGTCTGATCATCAATCAATTGGCTGACACGTTGCAAAATATCATGTTGGCGCTGCATATCGGCTGTCTGGAACAGCGAGCGGGTAAACATCAGCTCCCAGTGCAGTGAGATGGCTTTGCGCTTCAGCGGTACCACATCCAACGTTTCAGGATCGTCAATCAACGCCAGCTTGCCCTGCGGTGCCAGCACATCCACCAGCTGCGTGTAATAGCTGTCGGTGTGGGTCAAAGAGGCGACATACCGCACCTGCGGATGGCCAATCGCAGCGAGCTGTTCAGCCAGAGGTTGCTGATGATTCACCACATGATGAGCCCCTAATTCACGCACCCACTGCGCCGTCTCTGGGCGTGATGCGGTACCAATCACGGTAAGGTTGGTGAGCTTGCGCGCCAGCTGTGTCAGGATCGAGCCCACACCGCCGCCAGCACCAATAATCAGCAAAGCCGCGTTGTCTTCAGCCTCAATCGCTAAGCGATCAAACAGCAGTTCCCACGCAGTGAGTGAAGTGAGTGGTAATGCAGCCGCATCGGCATCATTCAGTGAACGCGGTTTAACGCCAGCGATGCGTTCATCCACCAGACCATATTCCGCATAACTGCCGGCACGGGTGATATCCCCGGCGTAGAACACTTCATCCCCCGGTTGGAACAGGGTGACGTCACTGCCCACCGCCTCCACTACGCCCACGGCGTCCCAGCCCAAAATACGCGGCTTATCGGTGGGCGCGCCGTGACGCACTTTGGTGTCCACCGGATTCACCGCAGTGGCGCTGATCTTGACCAGCAAATCACGCGCACCGGGCTGTGGTTTAGCAACATCCAGATCGTACAGTGCATTTTCATCGGAAATCGGTAAACCGTTTTGGCTATAGACGATGGCTTTCATCCAGCAGTTCCTCAATTCATCAGCAAGTTAGGTAAGTTGCCTGAAGAATAACGTGGCGATTGCAGTTGAAAAATGCCGGTAGCAGAGCAACACTTTCACTCTTAGAGTGAAAATCAACGATAATAATGAAATGATCCGACTGGAAGATGTCACCCTCTTTGTCCGTTCCGCCGCGTTAGGCAGTTTTTCCCGCGCTGCGCGCGAGGTGAATTTGCTGCCCGGCCAGGTCAGCGCGGCCATTCTGCGACTGGAACGCGAACTTGATCGCCGCCTGTTTGCGCGCTCCACCCGCAGCCTGCGCTTAACCGCGGAAGGCGAGAAGTATTTGCCTTATGCCCAGGAGATGCTGGCGCTGATGCAGGCCGGTGCCGACAGTTTGCAGAGCCATGAAGATGAATTAAGTGGTGAGTTAAAAATCGCGCTGCCCTCAGATATCGGTCGCCATATTCTACTGCCGCTGATTACGGAATTTTGCCGTGAACACCCTGCTCTCTCCGTGCGTTTGTCGCTGTCCGACCAAATCAGCGACGTCTTCCGTGATCCGGTGGATATCGCCATCCGTTATGGCATGCTGGAAGACAGCAGCTATGTCGCGCTGCCACTGGCTGAAGATAACCGTCGAGTGATGGTGGCCTCTCCCGCTTACCTCGACCAACAGGGGCGTCCTGAAACGCTGGAAGAGCTGGCAAGACACCACTGTCTGCCGTTTGTTATGGGTGGCCACGTTTATGATAAATGGACGTTTCCACAGGAAGGCATGCGTAGGCAGATTACCGTAAAAAGCCGCTTACTGTGCGATGACGCTGAAGTCGCGCGTCGCTGGGCAATTGCTGGCATGGGTATCGCGTATAAATCATGGATTGATGTCTGTGAGGATATCCAACATGGCCGCCTCGAAATCGTGCTGCCACAACTGCCAGGCGAAAGCACGCCGTTGCATTTAATCTGCCCCCATCGCAAACAATTTTCCCCTGCTATTCGCGCTTTGCATGCAATATTAAGAACACATCTTCGTGTAATTACCGCTCGGTTGTGATCGCTGATGCTGTGCTAAGCGGCATTGAAGATTTATGCCGCACTGCCGATAGTCGTATCAGGCTTTTTCAAAGCCGTTCAAGCCCCTGTTTGTCGTTTAAAGGAGAGCAAGATGGATGTATCACAAATCGTTTCACTGGCGACCGGCCTGGATAACATGGAGCTCAGCAGTAAGGTGAGCACCTTGGTACTGAAGAAGACGCTGGATAATCAGCAATCGATGGCTGCCGGGATTTTGGATTCAATTCCACAGCTGCCAGCCAATCCGGCGATTGGTCGCAATATCAATACCACTGCCTGATACGTTATGACGTTGCCAGTACAACGTTGAGGACAACCTCGTTTATACACTCCCTACTCAGGGAGTGATTTAAACGGACGGAATGTGTTTATGTTATAACCCGCTTGTCAAAGCCCCGCCAGCCCCAGCATCACGTTGACGAAGCCTGCAGCGAGAAGAACACCGGCGGGTATAAGGTAAT
Source organism: Type-D symbiont of Plautia stali (assembly GCF_001485335.1). Lineage (NCBI taxonomy): Bacteria > Pseudomonadati > Pseudomonadota > Gammaproteobacteria > Enterobacterales > Enterobacteriaceae > Type-D symbiont of Plautia stali. The sequence goes on from NZ_BBOC01000051.1 coordinate 32,551, forward strand.
TTTTATCTTTCTTGATACGAGCAATATAAACCATTGCCATAGATGTGGTGATCATCGGAATGCCGATTTTTATAAATATAGACATAGTATACCTTCTCCCTGGCAATATCTTAATAGCTTATCAATTGTTCACAGCAGACTATACAAAATTTCGCGCTATCTTAATAGCCCTTTTTCGCTGCGAAATTCTCGTCTCGGTCGTCAATGAATACTGCATTATGCCAGTAACCAGCACTTGATACTTATTATATTTAAGATCCCTGTTCCTACATTGTTCTGGCAGTGATATTTTACATTATAATTTTAATTGACCACCCAAAATCACGTCAGCCTCTTGTAAAGTGACATCCAGTCCTGCTGATGGGGTAAAGGTCAATTCACCAAAAATCACCTGACCGTTTAGCAGGTAGAAGTCAGCCCTGACAAATTTGAAGTCGGTAGCCAACTTGAATGCATACTCTTTCATTTTATGAAAACCCTCAGGCATCTCAGGCAGTTGATTGTCATTGATTAATTCAATCGTATCCTCGAAAGGCAGCGGGTTCCAGTCCATGTCAAAATAATAAAACTTGGGCGTTCCTTTCTCACGGCCGATGCAGACCATCACCGCGTAGGGCTTGCCATTGAAGCAGTAAAATTTATAGTCATCCGGAAAACCACCGGACTCATTCTCGATGAACTTTTCACATAAAATTTTTCTTTCTATCTTCTTGTACTGCGGTTCAACAAAATGTGAGGAGAAATCTTGCTTCAACCATTCATTCAGCTTCTTATTGGTTTTTTCAACATCCAGCGACGACTTGTTATCACAGATGATGTTATAGCCTGCACCATGATTGCATTTCATGGCAAATTTTTCAGGCAATGCATCATAGTCGATCGCTTGCGGGTTATCGTACACACCGTACAGTTCATTGAGAATTTCCCCACAACCTTTAGAGATAATGTACTCTCTGACCTTATACTTATCCGCACACAGGGTGTAGATATCTCCCTTATACTCATTGAACTTAAGCCACTGGATCTTTTCATTGAAATTGGTCGGATTCCTAAGGTTTAACTTCTTCTTAAACTTTATGTAATAGTGCGCCTTTGCAGAAAATTCAGGGGAGATATTCGCACTAAACTTTAGCGCGGACTTAACTGTGTGTTTTATCATTTTCATATAAATTATCTCAGTTTAAAAACATTAAGATGCATGTTGATGATGGTTCTGTTTTTGAAAAAATAATTAAGCAGCGTGCATGACATTATTTCGACGATCAAAAAGCAATACGCAGCACCATTGATGCCGAATGACTGAATCATTATCCAGGACAAGGGGATGGTTAACACACAACACAAACACATTTTCTTCGCGAGGTAGCTGTAACCCGACTCTTTAATCATGTAGCGATAGCAAATTGTTCCTAATGAGGAGAACATTGTTCCGACAATGATAATCGGAATAATATCAACGGCCTTCATAAAACGGTCGCCATAGAGGTAATGGATAAAATACCCGCCAAACAGATAAAATCCTCCCAGCGCAACCAGCGAGCACAGGATGACAATTCTGTTTATCTTAACCAGCAGTTCCCGCACGGTGCTGGGGTTTTTCTCACTGTAAATTTTCGAGAAAAAGCTGGTGATGAGCGCTAACACAATAAATGACCAGGCACCACCTATGGTTAACGCTACGCTATAAACGCCCAAATTAGAATACGAAATTATTTTCGCTAAAAAGATGCTGGATATTTGGGTATATATGTCTGCAGATATACTCGATAAAATTAATGCTCCTCCTGTATAGAGCATGTGCCGGTTATACATTCCGGCCCCTCTAGTGCTTTCTTTTATGGGCGTTGTATACTTAAAGTAAACCTGCCGCATGATATAAGGCATTAAAGGGATGATAATGATAGGTAGCGTGAAGTAGTAAACAGGCAACTCAAAGTGAGCAATACAGAATCTCACCAATAACGCAACCGACAGGCCGATAACATTTGTTATGGTGTTTATTTTTGATTTGAGCTGTGTGTTGTTATAGATAGAAAAAAAATCCATCACAATATAGTAAGTGGCAATGCAGTTCGCCACACCAAACAAAAAAACAATGGGGTCAGTAAAAAAATAGAGATAAATGAGCACTGCACTTGATGACAGCAGAAAGAAAATACGGCGTTGGTTCTGAGTATGCATCGCTAATGCGATGCCAGACTTGGTATTTTCGCTCATGCGTTTGAACAGAATGTTCTGACCGCCAAACCAGGACAATGTTTGTACAAAGATGAAAAGTGAGGTCGAGATGGCGATCTTACCAAAGTTGTCAGGTCCAATATATTTAGCCATGACTGAGTTGATATAAATCAGCCCGATAATGTTCACTGACTTTTCCAGCATGATCCATATTGCGTTTGAGTACATTTCATATCTCGCAGATGCATATACTTTGTTAATGTGATGTACCTTTTTACTTTCCTCATCACCCCCTTTTCTAAAGAAATGTAAAGTTAACCTATCCATGTTCAAATCACGCACTTGCTTACATTTCACTTATAATTTCTTAGCACGCTCATTTTATTTGGTTGACAGTGTGGCGGCATATAAAAAAATAGTGAAGGCTTTTTTTGACTTATCAGAATTATGACGGGAACAATCTGAAATTGAGACCACCTATAATTTTACAGTTATCATCACACCCACCAATTGAGACTTATTAATCACTTGAACATCGCTAATAATCAAGAGGGTTAAAGTCATACTCTCGGTGAAATTGATGGCTACACTTTATTCATGGGTGGCACTTCTGCTATCGCGAAGTGTTTATTGCAGAAATATCACTAAACTAATACAACTCCGTGAAAAAATGCGTATATTTCGTGACAAGGATCATATTTCATAATTTTATTCTCGCGCTGTATTTTGTTCTAAGATATTACCAACTGGAATACGAGAGATTAAGCATGAACCACGAAAAAGAAGCCGACCACATTATCGATCTCTACCGTACAGGTGCGGACATCTGGGATAACCTGCGCCAGACGCATTTTATTGAGCAACACTGGCTGGATCGTTTTCTGGCGCTGATTCCGGCCCAGGGTGAGATTCTCGATATCGGCTGCGGCGCAGGCATACCGATTGCGCAGTATTTTCTAAGTCATCAATTTCATGTAACCGGAGTGGATGCAGCAGAACCGATGATTGCCCATTGCCAAAAACGATTTCCTCATTCTGCCTGGCATGTAGCCGATATGCGGAGTCTGGCTTTATCGCGCTCATTTAACGGTCTTATCGCCTGGGACAGTTTTTTCCATTTAACGCGCGACCATCAACGCGCGATGTTTCCGCGCTTCGCCCAGCATGCAAAACCGGGCGCAGCGTTGATGTTTACCAGTGGGCATAGCGATGGTGAAGCGATGGGGACCTTCATGGATCGCCCCCTCTATCATGCCAGTCTCGATCACGCCGAGTTTCGCCAGTTGCTGACAGATAACGGCTTTAGGGTCGTTCAACAAGTTACTGAAGATGCCACCTGTGGTGGGCGGACTGTATGGCTGGCGCAGTATAGAAGTGGCTGAATTTCGAGCGGCCTGCAGGCCGCACCCTACGAACAAACTCAGGCTAAATCATCTTACAGGGTAAATTCTACATGATCGCCGCCGGGCATATTGACCCCAATGGTAAGCTGGCCCCCTAACGCTTCAACGTAACGTTTGAGTGTCGCTATTTTCAGATCTTCACCCCGCCCTTCAATCGCGGCGACTGAAGGCTGGGCAATACCCATTGCTTCTGCCTGCTGTTTTTGCGTTTTATCCAGCGCTTCACGAAGTTTGTACAACTGAGAATCGAGTCGCATAGCGGCAACTTTAGCATTTACCTGTACGAGCTCTTCAGGCGTCAAATCAGCCATTAGATCATCTATCGTTTTCATTTTTAGCCCTTACCAGTTGTGACAAGTGTTTTTGATATTCCTGGCCAGTGGTGATTTAGATAAAGGATATACATTACAGTCTATATCGAAGATTTCATCTATTTAGGCCCATACCTTCTTGTTACTGGAACCCAGTTCAAATCAGGAAGGTTGAAATGATGCAAAGCTTTGGTGGAATGTGACTCATATTGCATATTTATCGGGGATTTTGAATTCTCCGCCTCTACTCCTTTTCCGGCGCAAACACCTCCAGTGCCCGTGCAATCAAGCGGTAGTGGGCAGGCGTGCGGCCAATGATCTCACCATCGGCATTGATATCATGCGGACGGCGGGTGTTGAGGATGAATTCGGTGCCGCTTAAGGTACGCACATTGCCCCACCGGCCATGGGTGCCGCGTCTTAGCGAGGGGAATAACGCCAGCATCTGCCACCAGTGGCGCACTTCAAGACTATAGGCATCCAGCCGACCATCATCTGGTGCCGCATCCTTCTCAATCGTCATACCACCGCCGTAGAAGCGACCATTGCCCACTGAAAACTGCACGGTTTTGATCGCCTGTTGCTGGCCGTCAAACTGCAACGTCGCACTGAACGGACGACTCTGACGGAGTAAGCGTAAGGCAGCCAGTGCATAGCCGACTGTGCCCCACTTCTTCTTGGCTGCAGATGTCAGATTACGTGCCAGGCTGGCGGAAAAGCCCACGCTGGAGACGTTTAAAAACAGGTGGCCGTTGACTTCTCCGAGATCGATGCGACGCGTCTGCGCCGCCACAATAATATCAATAGCGGCGTCCAGCTGTGGGGGAATCCCCAGCGTGCGGGCAAAGTCATTGGCCGTGCCCAGGGGAAGGATGCCCAGCGGCAAATCACACTGCAACAAACCCTGCGCAGCGGCATTCAGGGTGCCATCACCGCCGCCGACGATGACCATATCCACCTCATGCTGATGCGCGATGATCAACTCACTGTAACTGCGTTGCTCATCCTCATGCGGCGTAATTAATGTGAAACCCGCCGATTGCAATTTGAGGTGCGCGTGTTGCGCCCACTGTTCACCACGACGCGCACGGCGATTGACCAGCAGCAGCGCACGCCGTTGCCCAGGTTGAGCACCCTGCATTGTCATTTTCTTTGCTTCCTTATATATCCAGTGACTTCCAGCGAAAGTAAACACAGAGCACCAGACTGACAATCTTCCTTAGATATCTTTACATCCAAATTCAGATTCATCTATATCACTAAGTTATTAAGAACGTCTTAAGATATTTGTGCTTCACTTATTGATTGGCGAACACCAGATTTGACGCATTGCGTTATCACAATACTCTCGATGAGGAAGGGTGAATTATGCTGATAAAACTGAAGCGAACCAGAACCCATATTGAAGATCGAAATCTTGCCCTCTGCCTGGCGACCTCAGCAGGCTTGCTGAACGCGATGGCGCTGGCGGCATTTGGTTTCTTTCCCTCACATATGTCTGGCAACATCTCGCAAATATCCAGTGATTTGAACGACATGGATATCCGGAACCTGAAAATTTTTATTGCGATGATTGGGGCATTTGTTAGCGGCGCGGTGGTCGCGCGCATCTCGGTGGTACTGGGTGTGATTAATGGCCTGCGCACCATATTCAGCTGTATTCTGCTGGCCGAAGGATTGCTGTTAATCCTGACGTCGTTATTTGAGATCTATTATTTCTCATCGAATAATAACGCTGAAATATTGTTGTTGCTCGCCTTCTTAATGGGTGTCCACAACTCCACCTCGACACAGCTCTCCAATGGACGGGTGCGCTCCACGCATATTACCGGCACCCTCACCGATGCCGGTATCTCAATGGGTTCGGTTTTTATCGCCTTATTACGCCGCGATCCGTCAAAAAATGTTCGAGCCTTTAAGCAGCAACTCAATACCCATCTTGTGACGATTTTCTCCTTCCTCACCGGCGGGATTGTCGGGCTGTTGATCTTCAACGCATTGGGTTTCGGCTCGCTGATGGGTCCAGGGCTGATTTTGGTGGTGATCGCCTCACTGTCGATTATTTTTACCCTGTTTAAAGTCAAAAACCGTCGACACGCGAAAGCGGTTGCCAGCTAGATGAAAAATGTTCCATAGCCAATCTCGTCCACTAGCGATATAACGGGGAAAAGGACAACCCCCATCGCAGAGGACAACATGGCGCTTTCACACGAACTGATATTGATTTACACCACCTATTTTGTGGCTACGGCCAGCCCCGGCCCAAGCAATATGGCGATTATGGGTACGGCAATGAAAAAAGGGCGCGGTGCGGCCCTGGCGCTGGCCAGCGGGGTGATTGGCGGTTCGATGATGTGGGCGCTGTTAGCAGCCTGTGGCGTATTAACCGTGCTGGCGACCTTTGCACAGCTGTTGATCGTGCTAAAAATCGGTGGGGGGTTGTATCTGTTATGGCTGGCGTTTAAAGCCGGCAAATCTGCCCTGCGCCGTCCTGATGCCACGGAGTTTATGGCCAGCGGCGAAAAACCCGCGTTTGGTAAATTATTCCGCCAGGGCATCCTGATGCATGTGGGCAATCCTAAAGCCATTCTCACCTGGGTGGCGATCATGTCTGTGGCATTAAAACCCGATGCTGCGGCCTCAACCTTGCCGATGATCATCGCGGGATGTGCAGGCATTTGCGTGCTGGTGTTCTGCGGCTATGCCGTATTGTTCTCAACCAGCGTGATGGCGGCATTTTATCGCCGTATTCGTCGCGGCCTGGATGCTTTGCTGGCGTGCTGCTTTGCGGTGGCTGGCTTAAAGCTGGTATTGAGTCGCAGTTAACGCGAAAGGGTGTGAGCACCGCCCACACCCTTTACAACATCACGAATTGTTAGGCGTGGAAGCCGGCGCTTCACTAAAGGCCGGTTTCTGGCGCGTCACAGAATACACCACGTTCTTCGGTCCCTTGTCATCAGTGGTGACGTCCACTGACGCAATGGTCACTTTGCCAAAACCAAACAGCGTCTGCACGTAGCCACCCACCTGGTGTTTACCTGCAGCGACGTGAATTTCTTTATTTTCGCCCTTCTGCAACAGACCTGCATCCTGGCCATCTACCGTGACATACACAGAAGAGCCGTCGTCAGTGCGTGTCACCAGATGCGATACGTTGATCACGGTGGGTCCGCTATCAAACTGGGAAGGAATGTTGTCATTCTCGATAGGTGCGGCAGCGGGCGCTTCAGCCTGTGCCGTAGCGCTGCTGTCTGCGGTGTGACGAGCACAACCGGTAAGCAGTATTGCAGCCGCCAATGCGGCTAATGTGAAACGAGAAACCATCGCGACAAAAAATCCTCTACTGAATGAGAAGCGTTTATTTTAGCGTGCCTCATGCAGTGATGACAGTCACATAAATCCAGTATTTTCCGAAATCCTGTTGCTGACGGGGTTAACCGGCATCAACCCGCACGGAAAGTGAAAGCGTGGACGCGTTTGAATAACATGGGGCGCACCAACATGCGCCCCAACCTTCTTTACCAGCTGTAGCTGACAGAAGCCACTATCGAACGTCCACTGCCATAGAAACAGGCACTGGTGTTGCTGCACGATGCCACGTAATGCTTATCCGCCACATTATTGACGTTGAGCTGCAGGGTGGTGCCTCGCAGTGAATTCGCCGCTTCACCCAACTCATACTTCGCCATCACGTCATACAAAGTGTAATGAGGCACTTTGTCCTGCCCCACTGAATCAGCCCATGCGGTGCCGGTGTAACGTACACCGCTGCCCAGCGTCAGGCCGTTAAGCGCGCCGTCGAGGAAGCTATAGCTTCCCCACGCCGAAGCGGCATGGCGGGGAATACTGGCTGGCGTTTTACCCACCTGCGCAGCGGTATTGCTCTGTTTGGTTTCGGCATCCGTAAAGGTATAGGCGGCCATCACCTTGATTTCTGGCGTGATTTGCGCGTGCGCCTCGGTTTCGATACCCTGCGACTTCACCTTACCAATCTGCTCGTTGTAGCCCAACTCGCTGTTGTAAGAGGTGATGTTTTTCTGGGTGATATCGAACGCAGAGACGGTAAACACCGCATCCCAGCCCACAGGCTGATATTTAACACCAATCTCCGTCTGTTCACCGGTGGTCGGTGCAAAAGGATCACTGCCCGGCGCGCCAGTGCTCAGGTTGGGTTCGAACGAAGTGCTGTAGCTGATGTACGGCGACAGGCCATTATCGAAGGCGTAGAGCAAGCCCGCGCGGCCGGTAAACTTGCTGTCGTTCTGTTGCGTGTTGGTGTTCTCAATACGGTCCTGAGTTCGCACTTCCGCCCAGTCCTGGCGCCCTGACAGCAGCAGGTTCCAGTTATCCCATTCCAGCTGATCCTGTAAATAGACGCCGACTTGATCGAGCTTCTTGCGCGTGCTGGTATT
>NZ_BBOC01000052.1:0-40775 GCF_001485335.1 Type-D symbiont of Plautia stali
CCGATCAGCTGGTTATCGCGCACGCCCTGCACGGAAGTCAGATCGCGGATGCGGTCAGCATGAGCAACCAGGCTGATGCCAAGCAGTAAGCTCAGGCCCAGACGCAGCAGAGTGTTTATTTTCATTATTACCTCGATTACATCGGCGAGACGTTCAGGAAGAAACGCTGGAACCAGCCCATGGTCTGCGCCTCATTGATATAGCCATTTCCGACGTACTCAATACGTGCATCGGCCACCTGCGTTGACAACACGGCGTTGCTGGCGCTGATGGTGCGTGGGTTAACCACACCAGAGAAGCGAATAAATTCGGTGCCCTGGTTGATTTCAATCTGTTTTTCACCGACGACGCGCAGGTTGCCGTTCGACAACACCTGATTAACCGTGACGGTGATGGTGCCGGTAAAGGTGTTATTGGCGGTAGCGCCACCTTTGCCAGCGAAGTCATTTTTGCCGGTTGCATCGACGCCCACTTTCTCGCCGCTGGCACCGACCAGTCCATTCAGCCCCGTCGGCACGCCGGTCACGCCAAAGCTGTTGCTGCCATCGCGGCTGGCGTTGGCGGAAGAACTTTTGCTGGCGCTGACATTTTCTTGCAGCGTGATGGTCAGGGTATCGCCAATGTTGCGAGGACGACGATCCTCAAACAGTGGCTGGTAGCCGTAGTTCAGCGGCGCCACGCCCTGGAAAATAGAACCGTTAACCACCGGTGGTGCAGACGGCGTCGGTTCCGCCGTGGTCGCGCCTTGTACCAGTGGCGTGCGCGGTACCAGCGCACAACCGTTAAGTGTCAGTAGCAGCGTGGCTACTAACCAATGCCCAGGCTTGAGAATCACTTGCTTCGCCACGGAGTTCTGACCTTATTCATGTTCTTAATCGGGCCAGCTAAGCTGGCCCAAAGACACCAGATTAGATCTGGGTTAATTTCTGCAGCATCTGATCAGAAGTTGTGATCGCTTTGCTGTTGATTTCATAAGCGCGCTGCGTCTGGATCATCGTCACCAACTCTTCCGCCACGTTGACGTTTGAGGTTTCGACATAACCCTGATACAGCAAGCCCGCGCCGTTCTGGCCCGGCGTACTTTGTGTGGCCGCACCGGATGCCTGAGTTTCCTGGTAAAGGTTTTCCCCCAGGCTATCCAGACCGGCATCGTTCATAAAGGTGCTCAGCGTCAGCTGACCCACCTGTGCCGGGTTCGTCTGCCCCTGCTGCGTCACGCTCACCACACCGTCACGCGAGATGGTGATGCTGGTGGCGTTAGCAGGAATGGTAATCCCTGGCTGCACCGGATAACCGGCGTTGGTCACCAACTGGCCATTCTGATCGACCTGGAATGAGCCGTCGCGGGTGTAAGAAGAGGTGCCATCTGGCATCTGCACTTCGAAATAACCCTGACCGTTGATCGCCACATCTTTCGAGTTGCTGGTCTGCGACAGGTTGCCCTGGGTATGCAGGCGTTCGGTGGTCACGGGACGTACACCGGTACCAATCTGCAAACCCGATGGCAGCGTTGTTTGTTCAGAGGACTGAGTACCCGGCTGACGCAGCGTTTGGTACATCAGATCTTCAAACACCGCACGTGAACGTTTAAACCCGTTGGTCGACACGTTGGCGAGGTTGTTCGAGATGACGTCCATATTGGTTTGCTGGGCATCAAGACCGGTTTTCGCGATCCACAAAGAACGAATCATGCTGTTTTCCTTACGCCTTAGCTGCTCATGTTGAGCAGTTGATTGGCTTTCTGTTCGTTTTCATCGACGTTAGTGATGACTTTCATCTGCATCTCAAAACGTCGGGCGTTGGCGATCATATCGACCATGGTTTCCACCGGCTTGACGTTGCTGCCCTCCAGCACGCCCGGCATCACGGCAACAGTCGCATCATTGGCCAGTGCCGCACCGCGTGTAGCCTGCGTGGCTTGGGTCGGACGGAACATGCCGTCGTCGCCACGCTGCAGCTCTTTCCCCGTGGCGCGAACCAACTTCAGCTTGCCGATTTGTACCGTGGCATTTGGCGCATCACCCGCATTACGCGAAGTGATGGTACCGTCAGCGGCGATAGTCAGTTCGGAGCCCTGTGGAATGGCGATTGGACCGCCATCGCCCATCACGGGATTGCCTTGAATGGTCAAAATACCGGTCGAGCTGATCTGCATGTTGCCGTTGCGGGTATAAGCTTCTGAGCCGTCAGCAGTACGCACCGCCAGCCAGCCATCTTGCTGTACCGCCACATCCAGCGGGCGCCCGGTGTTGTCCATCGCGCCGGGCGTCATGTCCGCGCCCGGCGTGGAAGCCGCCACCAGAGTACGCGTTGGCAGCGACCAGCCATTCACCGGCACCGCGCGCAACGCGTTGAGCTGGGCACGAAAACCCGGCGTTGAGGCGTTGGCGAGGTTGCTGGCGGTCACCGACTGCTGTTCCATCGTCTGACTGGCCGCGCCCATCGCGGTATATATTGCGTGATCCATAGTGCAATCCCGTTAGCGTATTAACGTAAGTTGATCAGGGTGTTGAGGATCTGATCCTGCGTTTTGATGGTCTGGCTGTTCGCCTGATAGTTACGCTGCGCAACGATCATGTTGACCAGTTCTTTACTCAGATCAACGTTGGAAGCTTCCAGAGCGCCTGAGGTCAGTGAACCGTAAGTGCCGGTGTTCGCCAGACCAATCGCTGCCTGACCTGAAGAGTTGGTTGCCGACCAGACGTTATCGCCTTCTGACTGCAAGCCCTCTGGGTTAGAGAAGCTGGCCAGCACGATTTGACCCAGCAACTGAGTCTTCTGGTTGGAGTAGGTACCGGTGATGGTGCCGTCATCGTTGATGGCATAGCTGGTCAAATCGCCTGGTGCATAACCATCCTGAGTCGGGTTACCGAATGAGGTGGTGCCGGTGTTTTGTTGTGCACTGCCCAACAGGCTCAGGCTGATCACCTGGTTAGCGGCTGCGCCGTTTGCGGCCGTTGCGGTAGCTGATGGGTTCAAGGTGAGGGAAACAGTACTGGTAGTCGTATTATTATTGCTGTCCGTCACACCGGTCAGCTGGCCGTTGGTGCTGAACTGCATGTTGAAGCTGCCCAGGTCATCGCCAGTGGTCGAGTCAAGCGCGTGAACGGTCCAGCTGTTGCTCGCAGAATCTTTGACGTAGTACAGGTCCAGCGCGTGATCGTTACCCTGTGAGTCATACACCGTCACGGTACTTTTCGCGTTATAGCTATCCACGTCAGACGCACTGAAGGTGGTTACGGTTGGCACAGTATCGGTAGAGTTCAGGTTTGAGACCAGGCCTGCAGTAGTAGTGGCGCGCGCAGCCATCTGCGTGGTCGGGACGCTTAACGCCACTGGGTTAGCACCGGTTTGAATGGTAGGCGGTGTACCGGTTGCCGGGTAGCCTGTCACGCTCATACCCTGGGTGTTCACCAGGTTACGGTTTTCGTCCAACGTGAACTGGCCGTTACGTGAGTAATACACGCTGCCCGCTGCATCGGTCATACGGAAGAATCCGTTGCCGCTCAGTGCCACATCCAGGCCACGGCTGGTTGAGGTGGTGGTACCGTCGTTGAAGTTCTGGATTACCGCCGCCACTTTGGTACCCATACCAATGTTGGATCCGGCAAACATATCCGCGAAAGAGATGGTGCTGGATTTGAAACCTGCAGTGGCGGAGTTGGCGATGTTGTTACCGATGACATCCAGGTTACTGGAGGCCGCATTCATACCACTTACAGCTTGAGAAAAAGACATAGCGTGTCTCCTGCTTAAATTGAATTAGAGAATCTGACGAACCTGATCAAGCGTGGCGGAGCCCATGGTGCCGAGATCCAGTTTTGCGGTGTCATCGACCGTACTCACGCCATTGACGTAGGCATAGTTGAGCGGCTGGGCCACCAGTTGTGTGCTGCCATTACTGGCGGCGATCGATACCGAGTATTTGCCGTCGGCCACGGTTGCGCCGTTGGCATCAGTGCCATCCCACGAGAAGGCATGCACACCTGACGTCAATGCGCCCAAATCGATAGTGCGCACCACGGTACCGCTGGCATCTTTGATGGTGGCGGTAGTGGCAGTGGAAGCGGTAGTCAGTTCTACGCCGAATGGCGTGGTGGTGCCGCTGCCGACCAGAACCTGGCTGCCATTAATCATCACGCCATGACCAATCAGCGTGGTGCTTTGTAAGGACTGGCTGGTGGTCAGCTGACCGGAAATGGATCCCAGGGTGGTATTCAACTTCTCAATACCACTCAGGGTGTTGATCTGTGCCAGCTGGGTGGTGAGCTGGCTGTTATCCATCGGATTGGTGGGGTCCTGGTTCTGCAACTGCGTTACCAGCATGGTCAGGAACTGGTTCTGCAAGTCCTGCGCACTGTTGCCGGTGCCAGTAGAACTGGAAGAACTGAGGACCGTTGGGTCAAGATTGGCGTTAACGCCTACTGCTACACTCATGATCGTGCTCCGTTATTGACCCATGGTCAGGGTTTTCATCATCATTGACTTCACCGTGTTCAGCACTTCGACGTTGGCCTGATAGCTGCGCGACGCTGACATGGTGTTAACGGTTTCTGAGACAACATCCACATTCGGCATCTTGACGTAGCCCTTTTCATCCGCCATCGGATTGCCCGGGTCATACACCAATTTGGCGGGCGTTGGGTCGTTGACCACGCCAGCCACTTTGACACCGCCCGTTGCCGCACCCGGTGCCGCATCGGTCTGGAAAATCACCTGCTTCGCCACGTAAGGCTGGCCATCCGGTCCGGTGACGCTGTCGGCGTTGGCCAGGTTACTGGCGCTGACGTTAAGGCGCTGAGACTGCGCCGTCATTGCAGAACCGGCGATATCAAAGATATTCAGCAATGCCATGATTATTGCCCCTGCAGTACGTTCATCATGCCTTTGATCTGGCTACTGATGAGGGTGAGATCGGTTTGGTATTTCAGGCTGTTATCAGCAAACTGCGTACGTTCCCGATCCATATCCACGGTGTTGCCATCCGCGGCAGGTTGATCGGGTATGCGATACATCAGGTCCATTGACGGCTGAGAATTGGTCTCAGCCGCAATGTGACGAGAAGAGGTCACCTTCAGCGCCATGCTGCTGCCTTCGGCGCGACCGTTCTCCATTACCTTGCTCAGTTGGCTGGCAAAGTCGATATCCCGCGCCTGGTAGCCCGGGGTATCAGCGTTGGCAATGTTTGACGCCAGGATTTCCTGACGCTGAGCACGCAGGTTTAACGCTTCTGTACCAAATCGCAGCGCGGCATCGAGTTTGTCGAGCATGCTTCCTCCGCGAATGAGAATTTTGAGCTGACAGCTTAAGTGGACAAAAGCAAGGGTGATCGTCTGAATAGCAGCAAAAATAACGGCTATTTTTGACATTGAATTTTTCGCGCGAAGAGTAGACTCAGGCCATCTTCTCGACAGGAGGCGTTTATGCGCAGATTTTCACCCTTGCTGGCCACCCTTTTGTTGGCCATCGCGCTGCCCGGCTATTCAGCGGATTTGACCGCTCAGTTAACCCAGTTTTTTAAAGCGCGCGATCCGCAGCACGCGGCGGGTATGACCGTGGTGATTCGTACGCCACAAGAACAGTGGCCGACGTGTGATACGCCGGAGCTGCAGCTCCCGGGCAACAGCCGCCAGTGGGGTAATCTCAGCATTTCAGCTAACTGTGCGCAGAATCGTCGCTTTTTGCAGGTGCAGGTGCAGGTCACGGGGCAATATCTGGTGGCCAGTCGTCAGGTGATGCGCGGTACAACGCTCGACCCAAATGACTTCCGCATGGAAACCGGTCGTCTGGATGAATTACCGCCACGCGCCCTGTTTGATCACAACAGCGTGGCCGATGCGATTGCGCTGCGCGATATCCCCCCTGGACAGGCGGTAACCGCTTCCATGTTGCGTCAGCCATGGCGTGTTAAAGCGGGTCAAAATGTGATGGTAGTGGCGAGTGGAAACGGGTTTAATGCCAGCAGCGAAGGACGTGCGCTGAACAACGCCAGTGCAGCTCAAATGGTGCGTGTACGCATGGGAAATGGGCAGGTGGTCAGTGGTCGCGTCGACGCGGATGGGAATATTCTGATATCGCTATAAAGCGTTAAAGAACCCTGCTGTTCTGCCGATAGAGATATCAACAAAGACATTACCCTATGCTGACTCAGTTGGCTGACCCCCAACTGACCTTACAGGAGCAAGACCATGAGCATCGAAAGAACGCAACCATTAAACCCGGTGAGCACTGTACAGTCTCGCGACACCAACGACAACAGCGGCAAAGTGCGTCAAACCGCCACGTCTGCCACCACAACCACCACTAGCGAAAGCGGTGCGGAAGTGAAGTTGAGTGCCGCTCAGGCGCAGCTGATGCAGCCTGGCAGTAAAGACATCAACACCGCACGTGTTGAACAACTGAAAACCGCCATTCGTAATGGTGAACTGAAAATGGATACCGGTAAGATCGCCGATGCGCTGATCGCCGATACCAAGGCGTATTTAGAGGGTAACTGATCCCAATGGACAATCTGCTGACCACCTTAGAAAAAATGCAGGACGTGCTGGCTTCACTCACCGTAGTGATGGATGAAGAGCAACAGCAACTTTCTGCCGGCCAGGTTAATGGCAACCTGTTACAGCGCATATCAGAAGACAAAAGCGCGCTGCTGACCACGTTGAATTATCTGGACGAAATGCGCCGTAATACCGAAAAATCGCTCGGTACTCAGGCGCCATATGGTGGTCACAGCGATCGTGAACGCCGCTGGCAGAGCATTCAGCAGCATACCCGTCGTTTGCGTGATACCAATACGCACAATGGGATTCTGCTGCAGCATCAAATCCGCTATACCCATGATGCGCTGGCCGTGCTTAAACCGCACCAGACGCAGGCGTTTTACGGCCCAGATGGATTAGGCAAGGGTCAGGCGACTTTGAGTCGACAAAGGGTAAAAGAAAATCCCGCCGAGGCGGGATTTTTTTTATGCCAACGTGCGGCGGGCAAAATCTTTGGGTCGGAAGCCGAGCAAGCCCAGCATGACAAAGTAGGCGCCGCCACCGATGGCGCACACCGCCGCCAGACGCAGCAAACGCCACCACATCTGCCCCTCTTCCCACGCCGGCATCACGTACAGAATGCCGAGCAGTGCAGCGGCCATCACCACCACCGCAATAAACAACCGCACAAGGAAGCTGAGCCAGCCAGGCTGCGGCTGGAAGATATCTTGCTTACGTAATTGCCAGTAAAGCAGCGCGGCATTAAGACAGGCCGCCAGACCAATCGATAATGACAGCCCAGCATGCTTAAGCGGGCCAATAAAGGCCAGGTTCATCAGCTGTGTCATGATTAGCGTGACGATAGCAATTTTAACCGGCGTTTTGATGTCCTGACGGGAATAGAAACCGGGTGCCAGCACCTTCACCACAATCAGCCCCATCAAGCCCACCGAATACGCGACCAGCGCGCGTTGCGTCATGGCGGCATCAAACGCCGTGAACTTACCGTACTGGAACAAGGCCACTGTCAACGGCCCGGAAAGAATGCCCAATGCCACCGCGCTAGGCAGCGCCAGCAGGAAGCACAAACGCAAACCCCAATCCATTAAACGCGAATATTCGTCATGATTACCGCTAGCAAAACTCTTCGCCAGTGACGGCAACAAAATGGTGCCTAATGCCACACCCAGTACGCCGGAAGGGAATTCCATCAGTCGGTCCGCATAGTACATCCAGGATACCGAACCGGAGACGAGGAAGGAGGCAAAAATGGTGTTGATGATCAACGAAATCTGACTCACCGACACACCGAGAATGGCTGGCCCCATCTGACGCATCACACGCCATACGCCCGCATCACGCAGATTAACGCGAGGCAGCACCAGCATGCCAATTTTCTTCAGATGCGGCAGCTGGTAGAAGAGCTGCAGAACGCCCCCCACCACCACGGCCCATGCCAGTGCCATTACCGGCGGATGGAAGTGTGGCGCGGCAAACACGGCAAAACCAATCATGCTGATGTTCAGCAGCGTAGGAGCAAACGCGGGCACCGAAAAGCGATTCCAGGTGTTCAGAATCGCCCCCGCCAGGGACGCGAGGGAGATCAGCAGAATATAAGGAAAGGTCACGCGTAACAGCGAACTGGTCAGGGCAAATTTATCCGCTGTATCGGCAAATCCTGGCGCCGTCACGATAATCACCCAAGGTGCGGCAATCATGCCCAGCACCGTCACCACCGCCAACACCAGCGTCAGCAAACCCGAGACATAGGCGACAAACACGCGCGTGGCGTCTTCACCCTGTTTACTCTTGTACTCAGCGAGAATGGGCACGAACGCCTGTGAAAATGCGCCTTCGGCAAAAATACGGCGCAACAGATTCGGCAGCTTGAAGGCAACGAAGAAGGCATCGGTGGCCATCCCGGCACCGAAAACGCGGGCCACAATGGCATCACGGGCAAAACCCAGCACGCGGGAAAACAGCGTCATCGAACTGACCGCGGCCAGCGATTTCAACAAATTCATAGTGTGTGGCGCATCCTGAAAAGTTTCGGATAAATGAGCAACTTAGCGCGGACATCCACTGATGTCCGGCGATAGTCTACTGCCACAGCGGGAAATGACCAGCATTGAGTGTTACAAGGGGTTATTCCTGTTCAGCATCTCGCCACAGTTTTTCTATCCAACGCTGCGCTGCCAGCGCCTGTTCGCCACTGGTTTCAGGCATCGTCTGATTTTCTACGCATTGAATAAAATGGTGTGCCGCGCCGCAAAAACCACGCTGCGTGAGGTGGTCTTGCCAGGCTGGCGGCGCACTGCGATACAAACCGCTGCTGTTCTCTTGCTGCCAGTCCCGCATGTCGTTGATTTCGATATAGTCCCCGTCACAGATAGCACTGACCACTTCACGCTGTGTGCCGGCACGCCGATGCATGCAGGTGGTGATTTGCAGCGCACCTGCCGAGAAGTGATGCTCCGCGTACAGCATCGCACCCTCGTCATTAGTCTCAATGTGGCCTTGCTCGCGCGTCAACTTGCCTCCTGCCAGCCACAGTGCGGTATCAACCACATGCAGATAATCATCCAGCAGGGTAAAACGCAGATCATGAGGGCCAACGCTATCCGCACGATGTTTCTCAATACGCAAAGAGGCTGCACGCGGCATTTCACTTTTCAACTGCTGATAGCGTGGCGCAAAACGGCGATTGAACGCCACCATCAATTTACGTTTCCGCTTCTCCGCCAACGCCACCAGGGTTTCAGCTTGCTGCAAGGTTTCCGCTAAGGGTTTATCGACACAGACATCTTTACCCGCCAGCAGCAGTGCTTGCACCACCTCAAAATGGCTGGCGGTACTGCTGTGCACAAATACCGCGTCACTGGCCGCGGCCAGTGCATCGAGCCGGCTAAAATAAGGCATACGATAGCTGTCGCAGATCGGCTGCGCTTTTGCCTGATTGGGCGAAAAAGCCCCGGCTAACTGCCAGCCTGTCGCCTGAGACAACTCCGGCAACCAGGCTTTCTGCGCGATGCCGCCTAATCCCACCATACCAATACGCAGCGTCATCTTAATGCTCCTGTTGCAGCAATTGTTCCAGCTGCGCCACGCGGGCTTCTAACTGTGCAACGCGTGTAGCAAGGTCATCGTGGTTAACTGCACTGACGTTTTCGGATGCTTCTTCCAGCACATCACCACCGAAAAGGTGCATGTAGCGGCTTTCGCGTTTTCCCGGCTCACGTGCAAGTCGCACCACCATCGGGCCATCATCCCGCGTAATTAAGCCGTTGAGCGTCTGCTCCACTTCGTTCATGTCGCTAAATTCATGCAGGCGGCCACTGCGGGTACGCAATTCGCCTGGCGTCTGAGCACCGCGTAAAAACAGCAAGGTCAATACCGCCACTTCAGCACTGCTGAGTTGCAGGTTGCCAAACGCCGAGTTGCAGAAGCGCTGCTCATATTTACTCACGCGCTGACCAAAACCGCTATTGGAAGTCACCAGATGCTTCTTCACCAGCTCATCAAGCTGTGACTGCACCTCCATTTCGCTGAGGTTCATCACCGGTTCGCGGTTGGATTTTTGATTGCAGGCGGTGACCACGCCATTGAGGGAGAGTGGATACTGTTCGGGCGTAGTGACCTGCTTTTCCAGCAGGCAGCCAATAACGCGCAGCGCCTGAGCAGAGAGTGCCATCTTCATTTTCAAGTCCTTATTATTGTCCACGACGATCCGGGGTCCAGTCGCGCCAGGTGAGCGCCGTGAGGACATGATCCTGCCAGCGTCCATCAATCAGCAAATAGTCTTTCGCATAACCCTCTTTCTCAAAACCGAGTCGTGCCAGCAGATCGCCACTGCGCTGATTATGCGGCATATAGTTGGCCATGATGCGATGGATACGTTGCTGGCGCTGCATGTAACGAATTGCCGACTGCAGCGCTTCAAACATCATGCCCTGCCCCTGCCACTTTTCGCCCAGCGAATAGCCGAGATAACAGGCGTGAAAGGAACCACGCAGCACATTACTGAAATTCGCGACGCCGCGTATTTCATGTTCTTCCTGGTCCATCAACACAAAATAGTAGGCAGACCCCTGTTTATGCATATCAGCGATCAATCCTAAACGCGCCTGCCAGCCGGAGGGATAGCAGTGGCTTTCATCACGCACCGGCTCCCAGGGTTTGAGAAAAACGCGATTTTCGGCGTAATAATCCGCCAGTCGCCAGGCATCGCGTTCGTGCACTAAACGAACCACTAAACGGTCGGTCGTGAGGCGCACGCGTGGGCCAGCAGAACGATAGCCAAACATCATGACTCCTGAAATCCATAACTTTAAGAAAGATGTACGCCAGCGGCGATACTTCTCACTATAACCGCCACCTTGGCTGCGGTAAAACCCTTGCCATAGGGCAAAGTGATTCTTCCCGATTCAGGATTAATATTCCTGCTCATGCGATTAAAAAATATCATCCTGATAACCCTGTTTTTCCCCTGTTGGCAGGCGGAAAATAGACCAACTGGTCTCTTTCTCTTCTCTCTTGCTCAGGATAAAGCATGTCTCGGGTAGCGCGGGCACGACGCCTCGGTAAAACATTTTTGTTAGTGGATAACATGCTGGTGGTGTTAGGGTTTTTCGTGGTATTCCCCCTGATTTCCATTCACTTTGTTGAGCAACTCGGCTGGGCGGCATTAATGGTCGGCATCGCGCTGGGTCTGCGTCAATTTGTGCAGCAAGGATTGGGCATTTTTGGCGGTGCTATTGCTGACCGCTTTGGTGCGCGTCCTTTGATTGTGACAGGCATGTTGATGCGCGCCGCCGGGTTTGCCTGCATGGCGCTGGCACACCAACCCTGGCTGCTGTGGCTGGCCTGCCTGCTCTCGGGGCTGGGAGGCACCTTGTTTGATCCCCCCCGCAGTGCCATGGTGGTTAAGCTGGTGCGTGCTCGCGAGCGCGGACGTTTTTTCTCCCTTCTGATGATGCAAGACAGTGCCGGTGCGGTATTGGGCGCGCTGGTCGGCAGTTGGCTGCTGGCGTGGGATTTCCGTCTGGTGTGCTGGGTGGGTGCAGCGGTGTTTGTCGCGGCGGCCATCTTTAATGCCGTATGGTTACCGGCATGGCGCATTTCGACCGAACGGATTGCCATGCGCGAAGGCATGCAGCGGGTCTGGCAAGATAAGCGTTTTCGCCTCTATGTGCTGACGCTGACCGGCTATTACATCCTGGCGGTGCAAGTGATGCTGATGCTGCCCGTGATGGTCAACCAGGTGGCTGGCGCGCCGGCTGCGGTGAAATGGATGTATGCCATCGAAGCCATGTTGTCATTGAGCCTGCTCTATCCGCTGGCACGCTGGAGCGAAAAACGTTTTCGTTTAGAAACGCGTCTGATGGCCGGTTTGTTCCTGATGACCTTCAGCCTGCTGCCAGTAGGCATGACCGATTCATTGCCCTCTCTGTTTATGCTCATTGGCGTGTTTTATCTCGGTTCCATTATTGCCGAACCGGCGCGAGAAACGCTCAGCGCTTCGCTGGCCAGTTCACGCGCTCGCGGAAGTTACATGGGCTTTAGCCGCTTAGGGCTCGCCATTGGAGGGTTGATTGGCTACTCCGGTGGCGGCTGGATGTTTGATGTTGGGCAGCAGATGGCACTGCCTGAACTGCCATGGATGTTATTGAGCAGCGTTGGCATGGTCACGCTTTTGGCCTTGTGGTGGCAGTTCCAGCCACGCCCGGTGGCACCGGCCATCTTCAGCAGCTAGTTTGCCCCTGTTGATAATCTCTTCCATACTTCCCGCACGTCCGGAAAAAGGGTGACGCTTGTCACCCTTATCATCACAGGAGAAGCGGGATGAAACTCTACATCTACGATCACTGCCCTTTCTGCGTCAAAGCGCGCATGATTTTTGGTTTAAAAAATCTGCCGGTCGAGCTGATCGTCATGCTCAATGACGACGAGCAGATGCCAAAGAAACTGATTGGTCAGAAGATGGCCCCGATACTGCAAAAGGCCGATGGCAGTGCGATGCCGGAAAGCATGGATATTGTGCGACTGGTGGATAAGCAAGACCGCGAGCCGCTGCTTAACGGCAAAAATAACCCGGCTATCAGTGACTGGCTGCGCCGTGTCAACGGCTACATTAATAAACTGCTGATTCCCCGTATTGCTGACGCCGCCTTTGCCGAGTTTGCCACGCCTGAAGCGCGCAACTATTTCCGTGATAAAAAGCAAGCCAGCCTCGGTGACTTTGGCGAACTGCGCAAACACGCGCCGGGACTGATTAAAAATATCAGTGATGATTTGCGCCAGCTCGATAAGTTGATCGTCAAACCCAATGCGGTTAATGGCGAACTGTCTGAAGACGACATCAATCTCTTCCCGCTGTTACGCTCCCTGACGCTGGTTGCCGGTATCGACTGGCCCAGCCGCGTCGCCGATTATCGTGACAACATGGCAAAGCAAACGCAGATTAACCTGCTCTCTTCTATCGCTGCATAATCTGTGCTTTACGAGAAACGCATCCGCGTTTCTCGTCCCTCTCCTGGTGACTCCTGGCCCGCTTTCAGGCAGGCTATGCCGGGTTTGCCATATCATTCAGGAAGAGGAAAGATGAAAAAGGCGATGTACGGGCTACTGGCCCTGTTTTTAGCCGTGCTATTGAGCGGCTGTAACCAATTGACGCAATACACCATCAGCGAACAAGAAGTGAATCAGGCGCTGCAAAAGCGCAATAACTTCGAAAAAGACGTCGGCGTTTCCGGGCTGGTGAATGCGCATATTGTGCTAAGCGATCTGAATAGCCAGATTGGCCGCGAAGAACCGGGCAAGATCACCCTTTCCGGTAAAGCCAACATCAATGTCAGCTCACTGTTTGGCCCACAGCAAGCAGAAATGCAGCTGAAGATGAAGGCACAGCCGGTGTTCAATGCGCAGGAAGGGGCAATTTACCTGCATGACATGGAGATCGTCGATGCCCAGGTGCAGCCGGAAAAAATGGCCTCAATAATGAAGACCTTGACCCCCTACCTGAATGAGTCGCTGAAGCGCTATTTCAATGAAAAACCGGCCTATGTGCTGAGTGAAGATCGCAGTAAAGGTGAAGCTTTGGCGAAGAAATTTGCCAAAGGCATTGAGGTAAAACCCGGACAACTGGTGATTCCGTTTACGGATTAACCGGCAAAACCGCACCTTCTGGTGCGGTTTTTCATGGCGGCAACAAAATCCCGTGCAAACGGTTGCTCACACCCTTATGATTACTCCCCGGCCTAAACGTGCCCTTTCGTTTTTTTCTTAGCCGGAGCCTTTTGAATGACAGCCCAACCTCAGAAAATCACCATTCGCCGCCCTGACGACTGGCACATCCATCTGCGCGATGGCGCGATGCTCAATGCAGTACTGCCTTATACCAGTGCGGTGAACGGTCGTGCGATTGTCATGCCAAACCTGGTTCCGCCAGTCACCAGCGTTGAAGCCGCTGTTGCTTATCGCGAACGCATTCTTGCCGCGCTGCCAGCAGAACACGCTTTCACGCCGCTGATGACCTGCTACCTCACGGATTCATTAGATCCGGATGAAATTGAACGCGGCTTCCGCAACGGCACGTTCACCGCCGCTAAGCTTTATCCCGCTCATGCCACCACGAACTCCAGCCATGGCGTCACCAATATTGATTCCATTGCCAAGGTGTTAGAGCGTATGCAGCAGCTCGGTATGCCGATGCTGGTTCATGGTGAAGTCACGGATTCCCATATCGATATTTTTGACCGCGAAGCACGCTTTATTGAAACCGTGCTGGAGCCGCTGCGTCAGCGCTTCCCGGCATTAAAAGTCGTCATGGAACACATTACGACCAAAGAAGCTGCGGAGTACCTCGCGGCAGGTAACGAATTGCTTGGTGCCACCATCACGCCTCAACACCTGATGTTCAACCGGAACCACATGCTGGTGGGCGGCGTGCGCCCGCATCTTTATTGCCTGCCGATTCTAAAACGAAATATCCATCAGGAAGCGCTGCGTAAATTGGTCGCCAGTGGCAACCGTCGCGTGTTCCTTGGCACGGATACCGCACCACATTTGCGCCATTTGAAAGAAGCCAGCTGCGGCTGCGCGGGCGTGTTTAACGCACCGACCTCTCTGCCGGCCTACGCCACGGTGTTTGAAGATTTGAATGCGCTGGAACACTTTGAGGCGTTCTGTTCAGAGAATGGTCCCAACTTCTATGGCTTGCCACTTAACGAAGGCACCTTAACCCTGGTGCGTGAATCCTGGGTAGTGCAGGAAAGCGTTCAGGTCGCCGACGATACACTGGTCCCCTTCCTGGCCGGTGAGACCCTCAACTGGCGCATAAAAGAATAACGTTGCATCTGTTGCCTTCGGCATAATTATACTGTACAAATAAACAGTATATTATCCCGGAGGCTTTTATGCGTGTTGAAATTACCGTTGCGAAAACTCAGCCCCTTCCCCCAGGCGCACTGGATGCACTCAGTGCAGAACTGACCCGCCGTATTTCTCGTGATTTCCCCGATGACGATCACCATGTCAAAGTCCGCTATGCCGGTGGCAACCAGCTCAGCGTATTCGGCGGCGGCAAAGACACGCGGGAGCGTATTAGCGATATTTTACAAGAAACGTGGGAAAGTGCAGACGACTGGTTTATTACTGATTAACTGCCGCAGTGCCGTTTTACCGGGTTTCGCCACCCGGTTTTTTTGTTTTTATTTCCCCCTCGCCAGATAAACTCGCTGCATCTAGACTCTGATCAAACGATCCCCTATTCTTGCCTCGTCATGCTTACAGGAGGTGTTTTACATGACTACTGAAAAACCAGAAGAGGCGATGACCTTTGGTGAGTTGCTGGCTTTAATTGCCGAACAACAGCGCCGTTTAACCGTGCTGGAAAACGCATTCGCCAGTTTAACGTTCTGTCTTGACGATCGTGCCAGTCAGTTACTGGTGCACAATCTGTCGCTCGAAGCACAAAACCAGAACCATGACGCACAGTTACAGCAGCATTTTACCCGGTTAGCGGAAGAGATTCAGAAGCGCAATGGCCAGTCGCCCGCAGAACCTCACGCCTGAGACCAGCACTTTCTCTCGTGCTGAGAGAGCCTAAAGTTTCTGGTTAGGTTCGCCGATAATGCTGTTACTGATTCGCCTAAGTTTATCGAATAAACGCCCGTCTCACTGGGCATGCTATTATTCGACGAAAGTCGCATTCTAAACGCAATTATTTTAGCTCAGATTTAGAACACCCCACTTTTTAACTATTGTACCGCCTGTTTCATGTTATAATTGTCCCGCTAGTGCAAGAAAAGCCGCATTGAACCTCAAGAAGCACTTCGTTTAACGAGTAATATGGAGGTTATAATGGACAGAAATAAAGACGTCATTCAGACTCATCCGCTGGTAGGATGGGACATCAGTACTGTAGACAGTTATGACGCCATGATGATCCGCCTGCACTCGCTATCATCGCAGGATCAGAAAGAAGAAGAAGCTGACGTGGGACCCACCTACTGGCTGACTACCGATGTAGCCAGACAGTTCATCTCGATACTCGAAGCTGGCATTGCAAAGATAGAGTCCACAGAGCAATACCTACGCGATAATCAAAAGCACTAACTTCTTATCTTCGCGTGAAAGGGCACCCAACAGGGTGCCTTTTTCATGGGCGCTCTCTTTTGGTATGCTGTTGAAAATTTTCGCCGTTTTGCAGGAGTGATGGGGTTATGGTTTATGATCTGATTGTGGTGGGCAGTGGATCGGTCGGGGCAGCCGCCGGTTTTTATGCCACCCAGGCTGGCTTATCCGTATTGATGATTGATAGTGCCCACCCGCCACACAACCAAGGCACGCACCATGGTGAAACCCGCTTGATCCGTCATGCATATGGTGAAGGTGAACGTTATGTACCCTTGGTGTTACGTGCACAAACCTTGTGGGACGAGCTGGAACAGCAGAGCGGTGAACGCATTATGCATCGCAGCGGTATTCTTAACCTCGCGCCCATCACTTCTTCGTTTATCCAGAACGTCATCGACAGCGCAAAAGCGTTTCAACTGGACGTGAAAGTGTTGCAGGCTGATGAGGTGCGCAAGCGCTGGCCGCAGGTTAGCGTACCAGACGGATACATTGGCGTATTTGAACCTCATTCCGGCTTCCTCAAATGTGAACAGGCCGTGCGCAGTTGGGTGCAATTGGCTGAGCATGCTGGCTGTGCCCAGCTGTTTAACTGTCCAGTGAGTGAAATTGGCCGCGATGGTGATCTTCAGCAGGTCACGACGCGTGACGGCGTGTTTCGCGCACGTAAGCTGCTTATCAGCGCCGGAACCTGGGTCAGCCAGTTAGTGAAAGATTTGCCAGTCACACCGGTGCGTAAAGTCTTCGCCTGGTATCAGGCTGACGGTCGTTACAGTGAGAACAACCAATTCCCTGGTTTCACCGTTGAGATGCCAGACGGTACTCATTTTTATGGCTTCCCTGCGGATAACAACGCCTTAAAAGTGGGTCGCCATGATGGCGGGCAGCCAATGCAAAAACCTGAGGACCGCAAGCCTTTTGGCAGCATCGCGGCGGATGGTAATGAAGCCTTTAGTTTCCTGCGCCAGTTCCTGCCCGGTGTGGGAGTTTGTTTACATGGTGAAGCGTGCAGCTATGACAACACGCCCGATGAAGACTTCATTATTGATACGCTGCCGGGCGAACCCAATCGTTTGATCATCACCGGGTTGAGTGGACACGGTTTTAAATTTGCCAGCGTGCTGGGTGAGCTTGCCAGCGAATTTGCGCAGGAAAAACCGTTCTCTTTCGACCTTACTCCATTTTCATTGGATCGATTCGCGTAAATTTTCCTGGTGCTGGCGCAGTGACGCGCCAGCCTGATTGACATAAACTGACGTTAATTGTTATTTCATTAAGCTTTGCCGCAAGCGATGACGCATTTGGTGTAGTAATTGCTCCTTTATTCATTTTTATCCTCACCGATAACACTCTGCATTCAATAATCCTGATTAACTTTTAAATAATCACTCATTTATTCCGAAGATCTTTTCATAAGTTATAGAAGAGTAAGCCTGATTGCTTTCACATTTCAAAATGTGGATGCTCATTGCTACTTATTTCCATCTCTGGTTCACGAACATGTGGCGTAATTCATCCCGACACTTCGGGCTCGTCTCCATTCTATTCCACTGGCTAATGGCGCTGGCTATTTACGGCATGTTTGCATTGGGTTTATGGATGGTTGGCTTAGGGTATTACGATGGCTGGTACCACAACGCTCCGGAAATACACAAAGGCATCGGTATCCTGTTGTTTGCCGCACTCCTGCTGCGCCTGTGCTGGCGTGTGATCTCCCCTCCTCCTGCGCCGCTCAAACAGTACTCACCGCAGGTGCGCCGTGCCGCCAGCGCCGCGCACTGGCTGCTGTATGGGCTGTTGCTGGTTCTCTTATTGAGCGGCTACCTCATCTCTACGGCCGATGGCAAACCTATTTCTGTTTTTGGCTGGTTCAATGTCCCTGCCCTGTTCAGTGGAGCCGGTGTTCAAGCTGACCTGGCGGGGGATGTGCATTTATGGCTGGCATGGAGTTTGGTGCTGCTTTCCACTCTGCATGCGCTTGCCGCATTGAAACACCATTTTATCGATCGAGATGTGACCCTAAAAAGGATGCTGGGTTACCGCATCCCCTTAACCTCTGAAAAGGAAAAGTAACATGTTAAAGAAAACGATATTGGCGTTGAGCGCCGCCGGTTTACTGAGCACCGGTTTTATGGCTAACGCTGCGGAGTATAAATTTGATAAAGAAGGCCAGCATGCCTTTGTGCAGTTCCGCATCCAGCACCTGGGTTACAGTTGGTTGTACGGCAGCTTTAAAGACTTTGACGGTACTTTTACCTTTGACGAAGCGAATCCAGCCGCAGATAAAGTTAATGTCACCCTCAATACTGCCAGCCTTGATACCAATCATGCTGAACGTGACAAACACCTCCGCAGTGCCGACTTCCTGAATACCGCAAAATTCCCGCAGGCCACTTTTGCCTCTACAGCGGTGAAAAAAGAGGGGCAGGATTATAAGATCACCGGCGATCTCACGCTGAATGGCGTGACGAAACCGATCACGCTGGATGCCAAATTAATCGGCGAGGGCAAAGATCCATGGGGCGGTTATCGTGCAGGATTTGAAGCCAGCGGCAATGTCGTCCTGAAAGAGTTTAATATCAGTAAAGATCTCGGACCCGCATCGCAAACGGCAGAACTGATCATTTCGGTGGAAGGCGTGCGTCAGTAACATATATATACCCTAAATACTTCGAGTCCCCTCATGGGGCCTACTCTTGGTGCAGGAAGGCAGCAACTGAACGAATCCCCGGGAGCATACACCAGTATGTGACTGGGGTGAGTGAAGGCAGCCAACGCACCTGCGGCTTGAAGTATGACGGGTATATAGCCTGAAGTCAGGTGACCTCAGGCTGTTAAGCGATTACTTCTTCTCGGGTACAGGGATGGCCATGGTCATGTTCAGTAATCCGCGAGATTTATTGAACACTTTATTGCCATTTTCCCGACCAGCACGGCGTGCGCGCTGCTCTTCAGGTTCCAGTTTTGACTCTTCCATGCAGATAGGGCTGCAGCAGTTATGGTACTTCTCTGCGCAGCTTGGGCACTGAATAAACAGCAGATGGCAGCCGTCATTGACGCAGTTAGTATGGCTATCGCAAGGCGCGCCACACTGGTGGCAGCTGGAAAGAATATCGTCGGAAATACGCTCCCCCATGCGTTCATCAAAGACAAAGTTTTTGCCTTTGAAACGCACCGGTAACCCTTGCTCACGGGCACGACGGGTATATTCAATAATGCCGCCCTCAATGTGTGACACATCGTTGAAGCCGTTGTGTTTCATCCACGCGCTGGCTTTTTCACAGCGAATGCCGCCGGTGCAGTACATGACAATTTTTTTGTCTTTCTGGTCTTGCAGCATATCCACTGCCATCGGCAGTTGATCGCGGAACGTATCAGCCGGGACTTCAATGGCATTATCGAAATGCCCCACTTCAAATTCGTAGTGATTACGCATATCGACAAAAACCACTTCCGGGTCGTCGAGCAAGGCATTCACGTCCGCGGCTTTCAAATAGGCGCCGACATCGCTGGCATCAAAACTCGTGTCTTCTATCCCGTCCGCGACAATACGTTCGCGCACTTTAAGACGTAACACCCAGAATGATTTACCGTCATCGTCTAACGCAATGTTCATACGCAGATTGTTGAACGCCGGGTCAAACGCATACAGCGCAGCCTTCATAGCTTCATACTGGCTGGCGGGCACACTGATTTGCGCGTTGATCCCTTCGTGCGCCACGTACACGCGGCCAAACACCTTGAGCCTGGTCATCTCAACATAGAGGGCGTCACGGAATGCTTTAGGGTCGGCAATCTGGAAGTATTTATAAAAAGAGACTGTGGTACGTGGTTCGGTTTCCGCCAACATACGTTCTTTCAGCTCTTTATTGGAAACGAGGTTGTGTAACACTGGCATGGTGTTCTTCCTGTTAGCAATCAGAGAAATTTAGCGCGCACATGATACCTGAATTCACCCTGAAGCAAAGCCCCAGGAAGGATTATCCTGATAGCCGTGATTACGGGCGCAGTTCTGCGCTGCCATTGCTATTTAATGCGCAAAGCTGCTGCCTTTCACCAACGTGCAAGCTATGCTTGATTTCAGTCAGCAAGAAAAAATGGCATAATCGCGGCAAATAACAGAAACCGGACTCTCTGGCACAAGACGCAGGATACTGACATTTCAATGACTCAACTTCCCCAATTTACTCGTGAGCTTCTTCATCCACGTTACTGGTTTACCTGGATTGGCATTGGTTTCCTCTACCTGTTGGTATTACTCCCCTACCCGGTTTTGCACGCGTTTGGCTGTGGTCTGGGTCGTGTAGCGATGCGCTTCATGAAACGGCGTGTTGAAGTAGCGCAACGTAACCTTGAACTCTGTTTCCCTGACATGCCCACCAACGAACGTGAGGCGATGGTAAAGCATAATTTTGAATCGGTGGGAATGGGGCTGATTGAAACAGGTATGGCGTGGTTCTGGCCAGACTGGCGCATCCAGAAATGGGTGAAGACCACTGGGCTTGAGCATGTGGCTAATGCCTTGGCCGAGAAGCGCGGCATTTTACTGATTGGCATGCATTTTCTCACCCTTGAACTGGGCGCGCGCGTGTTTGGCATGCACAATCCGGGCATCGGTGTTTACCGCCCTAACGACAACAAGTTGATTGACTGGCTGCAGACGTGGGGAAGAATGCGCTCCAATAAAAGCATGCTTGATCGTAAGGATCTTAAAGGCATGATTCGCGCCATGAAGAACAATGACATCATCTGGTATGCACCCGACCATGATTATGGTCCACGCAGCAGCGTGTTTGCGCCGTTCTTCGCCGTGCAGGATGCCGCAACCACCACTGGCACGCATATGCTGATTCGCCTGGGCAATCCCAGCGTGGTGCCTTTTCTGGCGCGCCGCCTGCCCAATGGACGCGGCTATGAATTAAAGATGATGCCCGACATTCGTGCGAAGTTCTCACTGGAAAGCGAGCTTGATACAGCAGTTGTGATGAATAAAGTGGTGGAAGAGTCCGTTCTACTCGCACCAGAACAATACATGTGGCTGCATCGTCGTTTCAAAACCCGCCCCGAAGGTCAACCATCTCTGTATTAATGTGATGTGGAGCACACTTTGTGTTCCACTGTTTTCCGTGTGAATTTGCCTTATATCACGATGATATCCGCTCAAATTAGGTAAAACTGGACCAGTCGGAACTCAGGCTGAATGTTTCGTTGGTACCAGTTTTAACTTTATTCGATGTGATAAAGCATCAGTAGCGATGCAGAATCTTAATCTTTGTTAACAAAATGTGAACATCCAACCACGCAACTTATTGAAATTAGCTCTATCAGCATCAACGCCATTTACTGATTGAAATATGCTCGCACGGATCTGATTTTCATCAATTCCAGGCCTATTCCTATTTAATATTGCTGAATGCTTTGGCTCCGCTTATCAATGCAGTAAAATTAACTTACTTAACAAGGTATTGTCTTAGTGCCTGGCCACTATATGCCACTTTGATGCATTTATAACTATCCTTATTCCATTCTGGAATTTGTCCGCGAAATCGATTCCAGTTAGTTTCAACCGTGACAGTTAGTTCAATAACTGCCCTTCTAAAAATATAAAAAGATTACACACAGCAAATATATCGCAGGTACTTATAATATGAATAAAGGCATCTATTACTACGTAACGATCAGTACCGATCAGGAAGGCTATCACCTTCTGCATCGGAAAGAGTGTAAACGTCTACCCGTAAAGGAGGATATGGTTTTTATCGGTACGCTCTATAATTTAAATCAGGCTTTATCGACCGCGAGAATTAATTTTAAAAAGGTGAAACCCTGTATTAAATGCTGCATCCGTTATTCTGCCCCAATTATTCGCGAGTCTGTACGTCCTGTACTGCACTTCCCGCAAAAGATGATATAAACGGTATGGGTGGTTGAATTTTCCTCAACCACCCACCGTTATTTTCTCGCCGCTCTGCACGCTGCCATTTTTTTGTCTATTCTTCTGTGAAATCCTCTTTCAAGCGACAAGGAGTTCACCATGAATCTGTTTAGCACCCTCGAAGAAGCCATTGAAGCTGCACGTGAAGAGTTTCTTGCCAGCCAATCTGATATCACAGCAGACGATGCCAGTTTGAGTCAGTTCGCGCTGCAAAAGTATGTCATGCAAGATGGCGACACTATGTGGCAGGCCGAGTTTTTTGCCGACGAAGAAGGCCAGGGAGAATGCCTGCCCATCTGCAACGGCGATGCAGCACAGGCGGTGTTTGACGGTGATTTCGACGAGGTTGAACTGCGACAGGAGTGGCAGTCAGAAAATACCTTGCATGAGTGGGATGAAGGCGAGTTCCAGCTTGAACCTCCGCGTGACCTCGAAGAAGGCGAGGCTGCCGCGGAAGAGTGGGAAGATGATGATAGCCCCTCAGACAACTGGGCCTAAGCTTATTCGTACGGGCCATGATGGGCATCAACCGGTAATAGCAGGGTGTCCATCACCAGCGACAGCGGCAAGTCTAATATGGTCAGTACGCGCCAGGGCCCGTCACGGACATCCCACTGTACGCCGGGATAATATTGGCTACCGTGCCCTTGGCCAGGAATGGTGCGGCTGATAATACTGCCGCAACCGCTCAACAGCAGAATGGCGGCACTGAGCGCGGTTATTTTCAGGAAATCTTTCACAACATTTACTCACAATGAACTGACGCCAGTTTAACCGCCTGCATAGGCAAACAACTATATCTCAATGCGTAAAGATTACGTTAGTCAGAATCATGACCAAAAAAAGCGGCATTTCTGCCGCTTTTTCGATTTCCCATCTTAACGCTGAGGCAATGCCTCAGGATTGAGTTTCAGCTTTTGATAGCTCTCCACCCACTGATGGTATTTATCCGCACTTTCCCACAAACGTGAATGCACGCGTGCCAGCACCACCGGGTCACTGATTAACTGCAAGCGTTGCTCGCGGTTCAGTTTTTCTGGTGCATCGCTCAAGGCCTGATCGACGCGACGATCACGTGCATGATCCAGCAAGGTACTTTGCTTATGACGTGAGGTCGCCATGGCTGTCGCCAGCGCGTTAAACGCCGGGTTAAACAGTGCATGCATAAAGCCATTCTTCAGCGCGCGCTGGCGGTTCACCTGTAAGTAGTGATCGGTATCGACCAGCTCTTTCGGCGGCTCATACTCTTCCGGAATCAGGAACAGTTTGGCGTTCTTACTTTTCTGCCCCACAGTGGCACGGCTCGACATCACCGAGACAAAGGGTGACAGAATCAGTGAGAACACAATCGGCGCCAACCACCACAGGAAATTGAGATCCAGCACGCCCATCCCCACTGCCCAGACAATACCTAACAGCATTTGCGAACCATGGCGACGGAAAGCTTCACCCCATGGCGTGGCATCGTCGTCACGCTGCGGTGAGTTCCAGACCACTTCCCAACCCAGGAAGGCGCTGACCACAAACACCGTGTGGAACAGCATACGCACCGGCGCTAACAGCACCGAGAACAACATTTCCAGTATCAGTGAGCAGAATAAGCGGATGGCGCCACCATAAGGTTTTGCCCCTTTACACCAGATCAGCACGACACTGAGCAGTTTCGGCAGGAACAGCAGCACCAAAGTGGTAGAGAACAGCGCAATTGCCAGATCAGGACGCCACTGCGGCCACACCGGGAACAGCTGGCGCGGTTGCAGGAAGTAGGTCGGCTCCATGAGCGTATGCACCACCTGCAAAGCGGTGGACAAGGCGAGGAACATAAACCACAACGGCGCTGACAGGTAAGACATCACCCCGGTCAGGAACACCGCACGGTGCACCGGGTGCATACCTTTCACCAGGAACAGGCGGAAGTTCATCAGGTTACCGTGACACCAGCGACGGTCACGCTTCAGTTCATCCAGCAAGTTCGGCGGCAACTCTTCATAAGAGCCAGGCAGATCATAGGCGATCCACACTCCCCAACCGGCACGGCGCATTAAGGCCGCTTCAACGAAGTCATGCGACAGGATCGAGCCCGCGAAGGAACCTTCACCCGGTAGCGGTGCCAGCGCACAGTGTTCGATAAACGGCTGAACACGGATGATGGCGTTATGGCCCCAGTAGTGCGACTCCCCTAACTGCCAGAAGTGCAGACCGGCCGTAAACAGCGGACCATATACACGCGTGGCAAACTGCTGACAGCGAGCATACAGGGTATCCATACCGGACGCTTTAGGTGACGACTGGATGATACCGGCGTTCGGGTTCGCTTCCATCATGCGCACCAGACCGCACAGGCACTCACCGCTCATTACGCTATCGGCATCCAGCACCACCATGTAGCTGTAGTTGCTTCCCCAGCGACGGCAGAAGTCATCGATGTTGCCACTTTTACGCTTCACACGGCGACGGCGACGGCGGTAGAAAATCTTCCCTGCCCCACCGACATCACGCACCAGCTCCATCCACGCTTTCTGCTCGGCGATGGCAATATCGGCATCGTAGCTGTCGCTCAGGATATAAACATCGAAGTGCTCGGCATTACCGGTACGCTGCACCGATTCCCAGGTGGCACGCAGTCCGGCGAACACACGCTCAACATCCTCATTACAGATAGGCATGATCAACGCAGTACGGTGTTCAGGATTGAGTGGTTCATCACCGGTGGTGGAATAGGAGATGCTGTACTTATCGCGGCCAATCAGCAGTTGCAGGAACCCCATTAAGGCAGTCCAGAAACCGGCGGAGACCCAGCAGAACAGAATCGCAAACAGGAACAAGATTCCGGTTTGTAATATGTACGGCAGGATCAGCTCAACCGACTGCAACCAGTTCTGGTTAAACAACTCGATCGGATCGAGCAGTGTCCAGCCCTGATAAGGCAGAATGGTCTTCATGTACCAGGTGGCAACCACAGTCTGCAACAGCGTCAGGATCAGCAGCACGTAACGACGCATAGAACCCACATGGCGCCATTTGTCTTCCGTCTTCTGTTCTTCTGCCGTGGCATAGCGCGGGGTGGATTTCTGACCACGCAGTGAATCCCAGGCGCGGGCAATCGGGTTAGTCCGCCAGATTTCCGGGAACATCAGCGATCGCTTCACTTTTGGCATCGCCTTCAGTGTGGTGCGGTCAAGATAATCCTTGCTGAGCTGTTGGCCATCTGCCAGCGAATCCGGCCAGGCCATTTGCACGCGGGATGACACCGATTTGAGCGGCGCATCGTCCGGGCGCTCGCTGGCGGCGTTATCCTGCCCTAGCGACGTATGAATAGCGTGGAACGCCTGAGCATGCTGAAGCGAATCGCTCAGACGAGCCCGCCCTGCCGCATCTAGCGGCAGAGCTTCCACGTAAGATTGAGGTAGAAATATCGATTTATTCATTGGCAGGTAACTGATAGCTCCAGGTTTCCGTCAATGTCTTGTCGCCGCTCACCAGCGCCGCACGCATTTCGGTCGGCTGCTTGTTATCTTTCACGCGCAGACGCAACACTAAACGCCAGCCTTTGGTGACCGGGTTGTAGCGTACGCTTTGCTCAACCACATCGGCGTTATTGCCCACACTGACCTGCGGCGCGACTTGCGTATTGTCAGGCAGCTTGCTCATCGCTTTACCGACGAAATCGATGGTAAAGGCGATGGAGCCATCTGGCTGACGCACCAGATTAGACTGTTTAACATCACCTGCTGAACGCAGCGTGTTTTTCACCCATGCCACATCATCTTGATGCAACAGGTTTTCATCACGCGTGAAGTGCAGGCGATACTGGAAGTTCATCTCTTTGCCTGGATCAGGCAGTTTTTCCGGCGTCCAGAACGCAACGATGTTGTCGTTGGTTTCATCGGCGGTCGGGATTTCAACCAGCTCAACACGGCCTTTGCCCCAGTCACCCATTGGCTCAACCCAGCCACTTGGGCGCAGGTCGTAGCGATCGTCGAGATCCTGATAGTGGCTGAAGTCACGACCACGTTGCAGCAGACCGAAACCTTTCGGGTTTTCGATGGTGAAGGTGCTCACCGCTAAATGTTTCGGGTTATTCAGCGGGCGCCAAATCCACTCACCGTTACCCGCGTGAATCGACAGGCCATTGGAGTCATGCAATTCATTACGGAAATTGGTGACTGGCGATGGCTGATTAGCGCCAAACAGGAACATGCTGGTCAGCGGTGCTACACCCAGTTTGCCGACGTTGTCACGCAGGTAGACTTTCGACTGCACATCAACCGTCGATTCTTTGCCCGGCTTGATGATAAAGCGATAGGCACCGGCGGCACGCGGTGAATCCAGCAGTGCATAGATCACCAGCTGTTTGTCCTGCGGTTTTGGACGTTCAATCCAGAACTCTTTAAAGCGCGGGAACTCTTCACCTGACGGCAACGCCGTATCAATGGCTAAACCACGCGCTGAAAGACCATAAACCTGGCCTTCACCAATCACACGGAAGTAGCTGGCGCCGAGGAAACTGGCAATCTCGTCGTCTTTACCCTTTTTGTTCAGCGGGTACAGCACCTTGAAACCGGCAAAGCCGAGATTTTTAACCGAATCAGCATCGTGTTTCACGTTGCCGAAGTTGAAATAGTCGGGGTTGTATTTGATTTCGCGAACAGAAGACGCCGTGACTTCATTAATTTTCACTGGCGTATCGAAATACATGCCCTGATGATAAAATTCGAGCTTAAACGGCGTACGCAGTTTGCCCCAGTATGCTTTGTCGTGGTTAAACTGGATTTGCTGATAATCCGCAAATTTCATATCACGAAACTGAGAGGGTAAATTGCTCTTCGGCGCTTCGTAACCTTTCCCTGCCAACGCCTTGGCTTGTTTTGCCACATCATCAATGTTGAACGCCCAGCTATTGTTGGCGTACAACGCCAGCAGAACTGCCGCGCCTACCCAGCGCATTTTTACCAGTCCCACTTTATTATTCACTTTATTTAGCACATCCCCCCCTTTCGTGCGCTCAAATCAAACCTGTTTATCTTAAAGGATTATTCGGTTTTCCGACAGCATATGCATAAGATTGTTCCGCTGATTTGTAAGCTAAAAGCGTGCTTTTCGGATAATTAAACCCTTCAGGTTAAGATACAGAATCACCTGATAGTATACGCTGTTTACAGGCGGTAGAATTTTCATCCAGCATAATCTGGTTTCAGGGCGAAACCGGCAAGTAAACTGACAAATTGGAAGCTTATGAGTTCAGCAAAACCCGAACGCGAATATTTTCTCGACTCCATCCGAGCATATTTGATGTTATTAGGCGTACCCTTTCACGTCTCTCTGATTTACTCCACTCAGCGCTGGGCTGTTAACAGCCAGGATGCCTCTATGTGGTTGACGGTGTTGAATGATTTTATTCACGCGTTCCGCATGCAGGTCTTCTTCGTTATATCCGGTTATTTTTCTTACATGCTCTATCTGCGCTATAAGCCGCAACGCTGGTTGAAGGTGCGCATGGAGCGTGTTGGCATCCCCCTTTTGACCGCCATTCCGCTGATTACGTTGCCGCAGTTTTTTATGCTAAAAAACCTCACGGATAAGGTAGGGAATTGGGATAGCTTTTCGCTGTATGACAAGTACAACACCCTGGCCTGGGAACTGATTTCTCACCTGTGGTTTTTGCTGGTACTGGTGATCCTGACAGCATTGGGAATGTTGACGTTCCGTTGGTTACGTACCCAGCAACGCCGCATTGATTATCAGCAGGTTGGCTGGGGGAAATTGACGCTGGCCTTTTTGGCTTATGCGCTGCTATGGTGCCTGTTCCGCCGCGCCCTGTTTTATACCGTACCCGCGGTTTTCGCCGACGGTTTGTTTAGCGTAGCCGTGATGCAAACTCTGACGTTCTTGCCGTTCTTTATGCTGGGTGCATTGGCCTGGAAGCATCAGGCACTGAAAGCGCTGTTTGTACGTTTCAACCCGGTGATGTGCTTTGGTGCTATCGCCGTGTTTATTGCTTACAGCTTGAATCAGCGCTACAGCAGCGGCGACGGTTGGTTATATGAAATTGATGCCATTGTCTCAACCCTTATGGGGTTGTGCATGTTGAATGTCTGTTTTTGCTTTGGTCACAAGCTGCTGAACAGCCATTCACCGCGCATTATGTATCTGGTCAATGCCTCGCTGTTTATCTACCTGGTGCACCATCCACTGACCATTTTGTACGGTATTTACGTTGTGCCGCACATCAGCAGCAACACGCTGGGCTTCTTTGTCGGTTTGGCTATGGTGTTTGGTATCGCCTTTAGCCTGTACGAAATCCATCTACGTATCCCGCTACTGCGCTTCCTGTTTTCGGGTAAGCCGCAACGTAAATAGTGACTTGGTGAGTTAAATCACCCACTGCCCAGCCTGCTCATGAGCTTCAGTGCGAGTTGTAAAAAAGGGCACATTGCCTGAAGCTCTGACGCCTCTGCTGCCCCCTCAGGGCTATCCGCAGCGCTGAGGGGGCAGTAGTGGCGGCAGAGCCCGCACTGAAAAGAAAGGCCACTTATCAATAAGCAGCCTGAGTTCTTAACTGACGAGCATTACGCAGTACATGAGTGATGCGCGAAGAATCTCGCCGCTACAGCAACCACTCTACCGGTAAGCGCCAGACCAATCGCACCAACAGTCGTTGCATCAAGGTGCACTGTGGTTCGTGTTTGTGCACCACTTCGCCCGACTCCCCTTCGTACTCCACCCAGTTCACGCGCCCCCAGCTATCCAGCCGAAGAGTCCAGGCACGATCGCGCATCCCGGCAATAAAGCGCTGATGGGTTTGCTGCGCCAAGGTTTCACTTTCAATCACCAACCCCATTTCGGTATTTAACACCGCCGATCGCGGATCAAAATTAAACGAGCCAATAAACACCTTTCGGTTATCCACGGTGAACGTTTTGGCGTGCAAACTTGAACCTGAGTTACCGGTCAAACCGCGGTCGTGCGGCGCTTCGCTGGCATTGTCTTGAGGCTTCATCTCATACAGCGCAATGCCGTGGCGCAGTAATTTTTTGCGCCAGCGCGCATAACCGGCGTGGACGACCGAGACATCGTTTGCCGCCAGCGAGTTGGTCAGGACTGCAATTTTTACACCACGCCTTTTTAAGGCGAGCAATTGAGCCACACCCGCGCGCGTCGGCACAAAATAGGCTGAAATAATGTCGAATTGCTGCTGTGGAGTGCCGATCACCTCCAGCATACGCTGCGGTAGCAGGCTGGAGCGCTTGGCCTTACCTAACCCTTTGCGCGGGTCGTCGCTTAACAACCGCGATTCCGCCCAGGTCATCTGCATAGAGCCCTGCTCCATCTGGCTGACAAAAGATGAGTGTTCCAGCCTGGCAAGATAGCGCTGCACTGCCTCGCTCTGCTGCCATTCCGCCGGCAAACGCACCGCTTGATGCGCATCGCCAGAGACATCGACCACGCTGCGCAATGGCGAAACCGCTTTACTGTTCCAGTACCGCTCAAAATCGTGCGCCACCTGTTGCACCACCGGCCCTATTGCCAGCACGTCCAGGTCAGTGAACAGCGGCTCGTCACCGGTACCAAAATATTCATCGCCGATATTGCGGCCCCCCACCAGCGTCACCGCGCCATCTACCGTCAGGCTCTTATTATGCATACGGCGATTAAGACGAGCGAAATCGGTTAAATAACCCAGCGCACGCAATGTGCGAAAGGAAAAGGGGTTGAATAGCCGCACGGCAATATTGGGATGGCGATCAAGCTCGGCCAGCGTGTTATCGAGGCCTGGCGTGTTGTTATCATCCAGCAGCAAACGTACTTTAACGCCACGTTCAGCGGCATCCAACAATGCGCTAAACAGCAATCGACCCGACATATCGTTGTGCCAGATGTAGTACTGCACATCGATAGTGTGCTGCGCCATGCCCATCACCAGGTATCGCGCAGCAAAAGCATCCAGCCCATCGTTGAGCGGATGAATACCGCTCATATCCGGATGCAGCGCACAGCGCGCATCAATAATTTCTCGTAACCCCTCTCCTGCCGGCGATGGGTATTGCACAGGTGCTGCTTCACTCATATCGAATCCCTGAATTCGCTGGATCTATTATTGTTGGTATGACCGCGCCTCACGGCAATCAGAGGCTTCTGCATCCGCCCGCTAACGCGACATGCATTTAAAGTCTAGACTTAGGCTTGCGTTCTGCATCCGGCGTTTACCGTGAGGAGAGGATTATGACTCAGCAATCCCCGCGCCATCACCCGCAACTTTTCCGCAGTTTCTTCCAGGGAAGCTTCCCCTGCTCTACCGCCCGTCGCAGCGGCGGGCGCCGCATGGATATGGTGATCAGCAGCGGGCATGACATGCTACTGGAAAAAGATTACGCCTCGCTGGCACAGGAAGGTTTGCTCACCGCCCGTGACGGCGCGCGCTGGCACCTTATCGAAGCTACGCCCAATGAGTACGACTGGCGCAGCTTCTTGCCCATGGTTCACGCGGCGGCGCGCAATGATATACAGGTCATCTGGGAACTGGCGCACTTTGGCTATCCCGACCATCTGGATATCTGGCGCGCCTCCTTTATCGACCACTTCGAGCGTTTTGCGCGCGCGATGGCACAACTGATGCGCGATGAGGGCGTACAGCACCCCTTTTTTACCCCCATCAACCAGATTTCCTTTTGGTCATGGGCGGGCGCGGACGTTTCCTGGCTCGATCCTTACGCCAGTGAGCGCGGGCGTGAACTTAAACGGCAACTGGTGCGCGCCTCGTTAGCGGCCATGCACGCCATCCGTGATGTCTATCCCGATGCACGTTTTGTGTTGACCGATCCGCTGGTACAGATCGCGACCGATCCTGAGAACCCTGACAGCAAACCTTACGCCGATGCACAGCATCAGGCGCAATTTGAAGCCTGGGATTGGATCGCCGGACGGGATGCGCCGGAACTGGGCGGACGCGAGGATTTTCTCGATATCCTTGGGCTGAACTACTATCCCGACAATCACTGGTTCTTCTCAGGAGACACCATCCCGGCCGATCATAGCGCGTATCAGCCGCTGCATCGTTTGATGTTGCAATGCTGGCAACGCTACCAGCGGCCGTTGCTGCTGGCAGAAACCGGAGCGGAGGGCGATGCACGCGCATCCTGGCTGCGGCATGTCACAGAAGAGGCACGGTTAGCACTGGATGAAGGGGTCGCGCTGGAAGGGATATCGCTCTATCCGGTGGTGGA
This sequence comes from Type-D symbiont of Plautia stali, assembly GCF_001485335.1. Taxonomy (NCBI): domain Bacteria; kingdom Pseudomonadati; phylum Pseudomonadota; class Gammaproteobacteria; order Enterobacterales; family Enterobacteriaceae; species Type-D symbiont of Plautia stali. Next base: position 31,272 of record NZ_BBOC01000052.1, read on the forward strand.
GTATCCAGCATGGGCCGACGACCGTCGTTCACCGGGCGCCCTGTTTGGCTTGGGGGATCCGAATGGCAATCGCACGCTGCATGAAGCGCTGGCGCTGGAATTACGCAGTCAACAGATTAAATGGCAAAACCGGGAAAAGCAGCCTTAAGAGTGTTGCGTTGGCACGGTCTTGGGCGGGCAGGTTTGCACATCGAGTGTGGGATCGGCGGGATGGCGTACATCAGTCAGCCAGGTCATGGTGAACAGGAATACCACGCCAATTAAACAGGCGGAAAGCAGGCCAATTATGGCGATCAGTTTGTCATCTCGGGCTTCCATCGACATCTCCTTGCAGGCTTCCATGAACCGTTGCTGACCTTAGCTCATCCATAACGTCACCATCAGGACGAAGATTATAAGGGTAACAGAGGTCACTGCAAGTACCACAATGGCGAAGTGTGCGTCGTCGAGCGACTGTCTTAACGGTTCATCGTGATCGTCAGGTGGCGCGGGTGAACTCATGTTGACTCAATAACAAGAAGACGTTTTAAGCGCAGGATTGCCGCACTGAGTGTAATGAAATGCAGGATAAGGTACAGGATTATTTCAGCATGAAATGACAACGGGGCGCGATTGCGCCCCGTAAACAGCAGATTAGAAATCGTAGCTCATAGAGACTTTCAGGGTACGTGGGTCGCCCTGCACCAGATAAGTGCCGGTACCATCGACGTTGGCCCAGTACTTCTCATTCGTCACGTTATCCACACCGACACGCCATACCAAATCGTTCTGGCTCACCTTCATGCGGTAGCGCACACCCAAATCCAGGGTAGTGTAGCTGTCCAGCTTCAGCGTATTGGCAGAGTTGGCATACTGTGAACCGGAGTGATTCAACATCGCCGTAGCAGTCAGACCCTCAACAGGTTTGATGTCGTATTCCGCACCCAGCACATAGTTGTAACGCGGCACCCCAATCGCCTGTTTGCCATCGTAAGTCCCACCCGAGGTTTTCACCATGACTGGATCGATCCAGGTGGCACTGGCGTTCAAACGCAGGCCCAGTACAGGTTCACCAAAGACGTTCGCTTCCAGACCGCGATGGCGTTGTTCTCCGTCCATCACATACGCGCCGTCGCTATTCAGCAAACCGGATGGTTTCTTGATTTCAAACAGCCCCAGTGACCCGCCAACACGACCAAAGTCGGTCTTCACGCCAATTTCGTTCTGTTTAGAGTGTGCAACGCCCGTCACGCTACCGTAGTTGGTGGCAGTATTCGGTGCTACATCGCCGGGTTGCAACGCTTCGGTATGGTTTGCGTAGAAGGAAACCTCTTTCCACGGCTTATACACCACGCCGTAGGTTGGCATCCAACGGTCATTGGTGTAACGAGAGCTGACGTCCTCTGCACCTGTGCCATAAGCATAGTTACGCACCACCACTTTCTGATGACGGGCACCTACGGTAAACAGCAGCGTATCGTCAAATACGCCCAGGGTATCACTGAGCAAATAACCCTGAGTACGGGTGCGTGCCGTGGTCAGAGGGTCTGAGAACTTACCGCCTGCGAAGGTCGCAGCAGGTTCAGTAACGTCACCACTGTTGTAAATATTGAACGGCGTGCCCACCAGCGACATGTTATAGGCGTTCTTCGCATTGGTGGTTAATGCTGAATAGCCCACATTCACTTTATGGCTGACAAAGCCCGTATGGAAGTCACCACGCAGCCCCACCATGCCGCTCATGTTGTCCTGAATACGGTTGGAGTAGAAGCTACTAATGGTGCCATCACCGTTGGTGTCAGTGACCGTTGGTGAACCATAGTTACCGGTTTCATGCGCGTGCTGCGCACCCAAACCCGCATAGGCGGTCCAGCTATCGGTGATGTCATATTCGGCTTTTGCGATACCGAATTCCGACTCCATATCGCTGTACACCCATTTCTGGCTGTAGTTGTGCGAATTGGAAGGGACTTCTGGGATGAAGCTACCGAATTTCACGCCTTGCAGCGCATCGTGATAGGTCTTTTTCTGGTAGCCAACATCCAGCGATGTACGCAGACGATCGCCGCGATAATCGAGGCCCAGCGAGGCGGCCGTGGTGCGTTTCTTCTCACCATCGACACCGGTTTCACCCTCACGATGCACGGCATTAAAGCGTACGCCAAATTGATTGTTATCACCGAAACGACGTCCGACATCCAGCGTGCCGCCCACCTGAGAAGAGGACGTATAATCCACACCCACGCGAGTGATCGGCGTATCCTCCGCATGTTTAGGTTCAAGGTTAATCATCCCGCCGACGCCCGATGATGCCGCACCGTTCACCAGGCTGTTCGCGCCTTTAAAGATCTCAACACGGTCAATCAGTGAGGCATCCATGACCTGACGAGGCACCACACCTGGCAAACCGCCAAATGTCATATCGTCGCCATCCAGTTCAAACCCGCGAATGCGATAGGCTTCCGCGAAGTTACCGTAACCCTTCACGTTCTGCACGCCTGCGTCATTCTTCACCACATCAGCAATGGTTTTAGCCTGCTGATCCTGAATCATCTTCGAGGTGAAACCGATGACGTTAAACGGCACGTCCATGGCATTTTGTTCACCCAGCATGCCTAAGCGACCACCGTGGGCAATCTGCCCATCAAGATAGGCAGGCACTAAATCATTGCCGCCTGGCTTGAAATCCGCTTGTGGTGTCGCCGTGACGGTGAGGGTCGGCTGATCTTTTTTCGCATCAGCCGTTGAGGTTGTGGTGTTGGTGGTGGCAGCCATCACTGGCAAACAACCGGCACTGACCATAACAGCGAGCAGCGTCGGTTTCAGTCCGGGATTGAAAGGCGTCATGCGCATGGAAAACCCCTGATAAGAAGTAAAGTGATAATCATTATTATTGCGGTTTGCGATTATGCGTTCTGCTAAAAGGAAAGCAAGAAAAATCGCTGAACTTTCTTAGTCAGGAGTGGTCTGGCAGGGAGAAGCGTTAAGAAAGGGTAAAGATTGCGGAGATAGCGTATCAATTCAGCCATTTTCACGCATTTTAAGTAGGGATTTAAGGCCGGATAAAATTGAAATAGTCACGGCTTCGGTGAATGAGGCCGTGACGCAAAGGTGTATCAGGCATCGCGCCAGCGTTTAAACACCAATGAGGTATTGATGCCGCCAAACGCGAAATTGTTGGACTGGATATAATCGGTTTCAAGATGACGCGGTTCGCCGATGATGTAATCCAGATCGCCGCACTCTGCAGCGGGCTGGGTCAAATTCAGCGTGGGTGCAAACCAGCCTTCACGCATCATCTCAATGCTCATCCAGGCTTCAAGTGCACCACAGGCGCCCAGGGTATGTCCAAAGTAGCTTTTCAATGACGAAATCGGCGTGCTGTTGCCGAAAATCGCTGCCGTGGCTTGGCTCTCAGCGATATCGCCGCGATCGGTAGCGGTACCGTGCGCGTTAATATAACCAATCTGATCCGCCGTCACGCCTGCGCTCTTCAATGCCCGCTCGATACAGATCTGCATGGTTTCACGCTGAGGTTGGGTGATATGTGCCGCATCGCAGTTGGTGTGGAAACCCACCAGCTCGGCATAAATCGTCGCACCGCGCGCTTGCGCATGCTCCAGTGATTCAAGTATCAAGGTGCCCGCACCTTCACCAATCACTAAACCATCGCGCTGCTGGTCAAACGGCGCAGGAGAGGTCTGGGGAGCATCGTTGCGTTGGCTGGTGGCAAACAGCGTATCAAACACCGCCGCTTCAGATGGACACAGCTCTTCGGCGCCGCCCGCCACCATCACCGTCTGATAACCGTGACGAATCGCTTCCCATGCATAGCCAATCGCCTGGCTACCTGACGTACAAGCGCTTGATGTGGGAATGACGCGGCCGCGCAGGCCAAAAAACAGTCCGGCATTGACGGCGGTGGTGTGTGGCATCATCTGTACATAGGTGGTGCCGGTAATGTTGTTGGTATGCTTTTCGGTCAACATGGTGGCGAATTCGCTCACCGGTCCGGTACTGCCGGTTGACGAACCATAAGCAATGCCGGTTTCACCGTTGGTCAGCACTGGATGGTCTATCAATCCCGCGTGTTCTAACGCCAGTTCAGTGGCACGGGTGGCCATCAGTGACACACGGCCCATGGCGCGAATGCGTTTTCGCGTGTAGTGCGCAGGCAGCTCGAAGTTATCCACTGGTGCGCCGAGCAGTGTATGCAGCCCGTCATAAATCTGCCATTCAGGCATTTTACGCACTGCATTTTGACCCTGTTTCAAACGAGCCGCCACGGCTGGCCAGTTTTCGCCAAAGGCGGTGACGCCCCCCATGCCGGTTACCACTACACGCTGAATCACAGCATACCTCCGTTGATTGAAATCACCTGGCGTGTCACGTAGCCCGCGATATCTGACATCAGGTAGCTGGCGAGCCCGGCCACCTCTTCCGCTGCCCCCATCCGCTTCATCGGGATCATTTTCAGCGCTTCATCGATCACCAGCGGTTCAAGATCGGTCATGCCGGTATCGATCAAACCCGGCGCGATACAGTTCACGGTGATTTTGCGTTTTGCCAGTTCGATAGCCAGCGCCTTAGTGGCACCGATAATGCCTGCTTTTGCAGCACTGTAATTGACCTGCCCACGATTCCCCATCAGGCCAGACACCGATGACAAGGTTATGATGCGGCCGCCTTTGCGCAGGCCAATCATTGGCATCACGCACGGATGAATCACGTTATAGAAGCTGTCGAGGTTGGTGTGGATCACGCTGTCCCACTCATCTTCTGTTAACGCCGGGAAAGCGCCGTCACGCGTGATTCCCGCGTTATTGACCACGCCATAATAAGCGCCGTGAGCCTCGATATCCTGTTCGATGGCGGTTCGTGTGGCATCGCGTTGTGCGACATCGAACTGCAGTTTACGCCCGCTGCCGCCTGCTGCGGCCATCAACGCCAGTGTCTGTTCTGCGCCCTGCTCATCACGATGATAGTGAACCACCACCTCAAATCCATCCTGCGCCAGACGCAGTGCGATGGCGCGGCCAATCCCTTTACTGGCACCGGTCACTAATACGCTGCGTGTCATGGCTGAGTTCCTTGTTGTGCTAATTGGGTTAATTCTTGTTCATCCGGCTGATAGGTATTCAGACGGCCACTGGCGATCACTACGTCATTGCAGCGGATTTCGCCTTCAAAACTGCCGAGTTTGTCATCACGCATCAACAGGTGCATCTCAACACGTAAGGTGCTGTTCGCTGCAAAGCTCGGTGACGTCGCACGATAACCGCGTCCCCCCAGCAGCATGCCTGGACGAATCTCCGTGTCGCCGCGCTGGTGCGCATGAAATCCTGACCAGACGCCTACCGTTTGCGCCATGATTTCAACGCCAAACCACGCGGGTAATTCGCCTTGCGGGTTGAGAAACGGAGCCAGCACACCTGAGTGATTGAGGGTGACTTCACACACCACGCTGTCTTCGCTGACCAGAATCACGCGGTCCAGTAACAACATCGGTGCCCGGTGCGGCAGATAATGGCTCACCGGCAGAAAATCAGTCATGAGGCCTTCCTACAATCAGGCAGGTATTGTTCCCACCAAAAGCAAAAGAGTTTGACGCAATCATCGGACGCAACAGCGGTTGTGGCGACGTCAGTACTCCACACGCAGGCAAGCTACTATCCAGCGTGGTCGCGCTAAAATCCTGCGCCGGTAACGGCAAGTTGTACTGCAAAATTAGCGCCGCCAGCGCCGCTTCTGTAGCACCCGCTGCGCCCAGAGTATGACCGGTAAGATGTTTGGTCGAACTGCAGGGCACGCGATCGCCAAACAATCGATGTATCACCCCGGCCTCTACCTGATCGTTCAGCGGTGTCGCGGTGCCATGCAGATTAATGTAACCAATATCCTGCGGCTGCAATCCGGCCTGCTGCAACGCCATCTGCATCGCGTGCTCAGCGCCCACCCCTTCCGGATGAGGTGCTGACATATGCCAGGCATCCGATGACTCTCCCGAACCGAGTAGCGCCAGCGGCTGGGGTTCACGCGTTAGCAATAACAGCGCAGCGGCTTCGCCTATCGAGATGCCGTCACGCTCGGCGCTGAACGGTGCACAGTGATGTTCCGATAACGAATCCAGACTGGCAAAGCCATTGATGGGCATACGGCTCAATGAATCCGCGCCGCCGACCAGCGCCACATCGGCCAGGCCAGCATCGATCAAACGTTGGCCGCTGATCAGCGCACGTGCGCTGGAGGAACAGGCGGTTGAAATGGTATAAGCCGGACCATCCAGGCCAAGATAGTGCGCGAGAAAGCGTGAAGGATCGCCCAACTCCTGCATGCGATAGTCGTAACCGGGTAAACCCATATCTCGCTGACGATCGCCCTCATCCACGCCGGAGGTGCTGGTGCCGAGTACAATGGCAACCCGCTCACGGCCAAACTGCGCAATCGCCGCCTCCACCGCTGGGCGCATCTGATCCAGTGCCGCCAGCAACAGTTGGTTATTGCGGGTGTTATGCGCCGCCAGTTCAGTGGGGATCGCTGGCAACGTGCCCTGCACTTCCCCCAGCCAGCAGCCTTTGCCGTGCTGCAACCACCCTTCTCGCGGCTGCATGCCTGGCGCGCACCCTAAGGTGAGCTGGGTAGCAATTTCCGCGAGGCTGTTGCCCAGCGCATTCACCATGCCGAACGCTGAAATATACATCATGAAGAAGCATCCAGATGCTGGATTTGGATTTGATAACCGAAGGCGCGTTGATCGATGCTAATCGGCTCGCGCACGTTCCCGCGTTGCAGATAACGAATCAGTGTCACGACCTGACCAGCAGGATCGCGCAGTTCGCGACGATCGCCGCTGTCCACCAGTTGCCAACCCGGCGGCAACTGCGGCTGCCAGGCACTGATCGGCCAGTGGCTGAGCATCACATCCGCCAATACCTGGCTGGCGGGGGGCATTTCTGGCAGCGCCATCATCTGTTGCGTATGAATGCCGGTTTTATCATAGGTCACGCGGAACAGGCGAATACCCAGCGATGACAAACCCGCCAGGCTAATCTGCTGTGCATCCGCATTCAGCAACACCAGCAGAGACTGGGTTTTCCCTTTCGCGTGACCGGTCAACAATTGTTGCTGCTGAAAAGCCGGCGAAATCCCCGGAGCAGGCAAAGTGACACGCACCCCCGGTTTCAGCCATGCAGTGGGCCGGTTCGATTGGCTATCCTGTTGGGCACAGCCACTCAACAGCAGGCTGAACACCAGCAATAAGGCACCCGTTTTCATCGTTGCTTCCTTTTCCCCGGAGCCAACGCCATCGGCGCCAGCAAAAATGCACAAAAAATCCCGCTGCACAGCACCGTACCAAAGCCACTGATTGCCGCCGTGCTACTGAACACCAGCATGCCCAACGTGAGCAGCGTGGTCATCATCGCCAGCGTCACGGCCAGCATCGATGTTAGCGGCGTCCCGCGCGGGTTACTGAAGAACAGCGTGTAATTAATCCCAATCCCGAGCACCAGGATCAGCGCCAGCAGTGCAAACAAGTTCAGGCTGGCACCGATCCAGCCCAGCGTGGCCAGTGCCGCCGCCAGTGATAACCATGACGGCAAAGCACTGCGTAAACCCGCCTGCAAACCGAGACGCACGGTGTAACTGACCGTGATCAGTAACAGCGCCAGTGCCAGTAACCCACTCAACAAGGTGCGCCAAAAACGGAACAATTCATCATAGCTGGCCTTACGATCGACCCAACTCACACCGGGCTGCTGTGTCGCCAACTCTTGCAGCGCCAGACTGTTTTTCACCCCGTTCACCGGGACCAGTACGCTGCTGCGCCCATCGGGCAACGACAACCACAGTAAACGCCAGCCTTCACTGAGCGGGCTCGCCAACCAGTCACTGGCTTTTACTGGCATAGCATTAAGATCAGCATTGGCTGCGGTGATCCCCGCCTGCTTTAAGCGTTCAAGGATCGTAGGCGTCGCCTGTTGCAACAGTTGCATATCATGTTGTTGCTGCTTCAGGGAGTTCAGCGGCAAAACACGGTAGCCTGCTAACCAGCCCTGCTGCTGCGCCTGTTGTAATTTGGGCGCCAGCGCACTTAAGCGCTGCAACGCCTGCTGCTCATTCTCCCCCCAGACGACAAACCAGGTTTGATCCGCCTGCTGGCCGGTCAGTTGCGCCAGATGGCGGTCCTGGGCCAGTAATCTGGCGGGAGCACTCTGTAAATGGGCAATATCATCATCGATGCGTAGCTGGACCATACCGCTAATGGCATAAACGGCCACCAGCAGCGGCAAACCAAATTTCAGTAAATTATTACGACGCCAGGCGGCTAACCAGCGCGCCAGCCACACCATGGCCGGGATCGGACGCACTGGAAGCCCTCGCACCAGCCAAGGATAAAAACAGATCACCGTCAGGCAAGATGCGCTCAACCCGCTGGCGGCGAACACCGCCAGCTGACGCAAGCCGGGGAATGGCGCTAATAACATCAACAACCACGCGATGGCGGTGGTACCGAGCGCCAGCAACAGCGTTGCGCGGACTTTGTGCAGACTTTGCCACGGCGAAGATTGCTCGCCATGCACCATCCGCTCCGTCAGGTAGTACAGCGTATAATCGGCAGAGATACCGACAATACTGAGGCTCATCACCAGCGTAGTGAGATGCAGCTCACCAAAACAGATTAAGGTCAGTACCGTTCCCGCCATGGCACCTATCGCCACCGATAGCGCACACAGCGCCAACGGTCGTAGCGATCGAAACACCAGCCAAACCAGTACCAGTAAACCGCCCAGCGTGACACTGCCAAGGGTCTCCACATCGTGCTGGGCGCGTTGGCTGGCGTCATCACTGAACAACACCGTGCCACGTGTTAACACGCGTGCATCCGGCCAGCGGGTTTTCAACTGCTGCTCTATCTGATTCAACGCCGTCACCAACTGATGACTTTGCTGGATGCTAAAGGCGTTGCTGGCCAGCTCACCGTGCAGGAAATACCAGCGGCGTGGCTCGGCGTCATTCATCGTTAACCAGCCGTTATGCAGCACCATTTTGCTGGCGTTTTGTTGCAGCGCCAACTGCGCACCGCGCACCAGCAACAGGGGATCATTGTGGATCTCTTTGCTGCCTACACCGGCAAAGGCCGAAAACAGCTGCGCCAAAATCCAGTCCGCTTGCACACCACCGCCGTTTTGCAAGCGCGCGCGAGTCAGGGGATCAATTAATCCATTGCGATGCTGAAACGCATATGCGCCCCAGCGCTGCATCTGGTCATCATCCAGCGCACCGCTCACCTGCCTGAGCATCGGCAATGCCTGCAACTGGCTTTGCCACCATGCCGCCACTGCATCACCGTCTTGCGCTTTAGCACTGACCAGCCACACCAGTTGGCGGTCAAGGCGCTGCATAAAGCCCTGCTGAATCTCAGCCGGAGCCTGCCCGAGATTTTGCTGAGGCAACAAGGCCAGTACACTGCTGTTTAACTGGCTACGCGGTAACAGCACCGCCAGTGCCACGGCGAGTGCCAGG